>CAYPMJ010000105.1:0-7150 GCA_964411785.1 uncultured Oscillospiraceae bacterium | reverse complement strand
GCTGCAGCTTGTTCTCAAGGAGATACTTATTGCGTCGGAGAGCACGGTGGGCGGAAGCGGGGAGACAATCCTGGAGCAGTACAGACTGGCAAACCAGCTGAAGTATGTGTCGGTGATTGTCTCCAGCGTGCCGGTGATAATGCTGTATCCGTTTGTGCAGAAATATTTCGCTCAGGGTGTCATGATAGGTTCCCTGAAGGGCTGAGGACCTGCCCGGCAGCGGGCAGCCGGGCAGCCACATGCAGTGAAACGGACAGGAATAATTTTAAAGGAGTGTTTTCTCAATGAAAAAGTGGATAGCGCTGCTGCTTTCAATTTGCGTCATGATGTCGCTTGCCGCCTGCGGAAAAGAGACGACAGATGACCGTGAGGCAAACGAGGTCGATACTCTCGTCTCCAAGTACGGCTACCAGTGGACAGATACGTCAGCGCCCATACTCAACGAGGAGGGCGCCCAGGAGATATCCTTCAATATCTATTCGTCGAAGAACGCCTCGGCCCTGGACTACAACGACATGAAGGTGCTGCAGGACCTCTATGAGAGCACGAATGTGTTTGTGAGCTGGGAGAACGTGTCGGAGTCCGTGTATTCCCAGCAGAAGAACCTGATACTGGGCAACGCGGCAGACAGGCCTGACGCCATATACCACGCGGGCATGAGCACAGGCGAGATCATCAAGTACGCCAAGAGGAAGGTCCTGCTCCCGATAAGCGATTATCTTGAGTATATGCCGAACTTCTCCAAAATACTGGAAGAGAGGCCGGATATTAAGAGCCAGCTTATCAACGTCGAAGACGGCAAGATATACTCTCTGCCCCGGATTGAGGAGATGGGTCTGCTGCAGAATCCGAATCTCCTGTTTCTGAATAAGAACTGGGCGCAGAAGGCAATAGAGGCGGGGGCAGTGCAGGGGATAACGACTGCAGACCTGGTGGATGGGCTGACTCTGACGTCTGACCAGATGGCCGCGATGCTCACCTACTTCAGGGACAATGACATGAACGGCAATGGTGACGCTGCGGATGAGCGCCCGCTGAACTTCGTTTACAACAACTGGCAGGGCAATCAGTGCGACCTATACGGGATGTTTGGCCTGAACGATAACCTGGAGCACAGAGTTGTGGTGGATGGACAGATAACCTATACGGTCACCGACGATCGCTTCAAGGAGGCCACCAATTTCATTGCCGACTGGGTGACTCAGGGACTGATAGACAAGGTGTCCTTTGAGCAGTCGCAGGACAACTTCCTCGCAAACGGGAAGGGCCTGGAGATATACGGCGCCTTTTATTGGTGGGAGAGCGAGACAGTGGTTTCCAATCCGGATAATTACATAGTTTGCAGTCCTCTCGTGGGGCCAAACGGGGATCAGACCATCTGTGTGTCCAATAACCCTGAGGTGAGCACGGGAGAGGTGATCATTTTCGCCGATTGTCCGAACGTGGAGGTGCTGCTGACGTACCTGGACCGCTATTACGATCCCTTTGTTTCGGCACAGATAAACTATGGTCCCATAGGCATAGTCTATGAGGAGGAGCTTGACGAGAACGGCATGCTGGTTCAGAAGGAGCTGCCGGAGGGTGTGACAAGTGACGAGCTGCGTCTGCAGAACGCGCCGCTGGGTATCATATACCTTTCAGATTATGCCTGGAACAATGTGGTGAACATGGAGCCCCGCGCCAAGCTTCGCCTGGAGAGACTGAATGCATATGCAACGCCTTATGTGTCGTCCAGCGTATCCCCGTGTCCGAATTTGCAGTTTACATTGGAGGAGCTGAACACCATCGCAAACTATGAGACAAACATGAACGACTATATCCGCACAAACCTCATAGAGTGGCTGATGAAGGGCGGAGTGTCAGACGCCGACTGGGAGGCGTTCCAGACAGATCTTGCGGGCAAGACGCATCTCCCTGATATACAGAAGGTATACCAGGATGCCTATGACAGATACGTATCGGGGAGCTGACGATATAAGGTAACCCATGGAAACCTGCGCGAAGCCGTAACTGCGGAATTTTCACCCTGATTTTCAGGGGTGACCATGAAGAAGACAGAATAAACGGACAGGTGAGATAAGGGAGGATTTGAAATGAAGAAACTGGTAAAAAGATGCGCGGCGCTGCTGCTGTCGATATGCATGGCCGCGTCCATGGCGGGATGTTCAGGAGAAGGAAAGACTGACGGGGAGAATACTGCTCCGCAGATAGACGGAGTGGCGGATCAGACCGTCGAGGCGGGCAGCACATTTGATGCTCTTGCCGGAGTTACCGCGACCGACGCGGAGGATGGTGACCTGACGGGCAGGATTATAATAGATTCCACGCCGAGCATCAGCTTCCAGAACGGCAAGGGCACGCCGGAGACAGCGGGCAGCTATGAGCTGACGTATTCGGTCACAGATGATGCAGGTGCAACGACAGAGGCGTATGCCACCCTTACGGTGACGAAAAAGACATCAGAGCCCGTGCTTTACAAGGAGTTTGATTTTACAGTTCCCCAGAGCGTGGACGCGCAGGGCTGGGAGGCAGGAATAGGTGAGTCGGCCTCCGCCACAGGCGAGCTCAGGGATGGAGCGTTTGTCTTCGAGATAGCGTCACCCGGCGACGGCGACGGGGAGGTGCAGCTTAAGAAATCCGGACTCAGCCTCAAGGCAGCGGACTACCGGCTCAAGGTCTGGGTAAAGTCTACAGCCGACACCTATGCCCACATACTGGCACGTGACGAGAACGCAGATGGGTGGAGCACTTTCGGAGGAGCGTATAACCTCCGGATCACCCAGGAGATAGCGCCGCTGGAGCTCTATTTCACATCCCCCGGCGAGGGGAGCGCTGAGCTGCTTATAAACCTGGGCAGGATAACACCGAACCCGGACAACCTGGCAGATACGACGCCGGATAACTTCACAGTCACCATAGATAAGATAGAGCTCTACGAGATATCCGGAGAGGAATATGAGACTCCGGTCTATGAAAACGATCTGTCAGCGGGAACGGAGACCGATGTGACGGTTTCAGCCGGCGACGGCTCCAATGCGGCGGTGACGATGGAAAACGGAGCGGCAAGCGTCAATATAGAGAATTACCCGACCGATGGAGGCGTATGGAGCATCAAGACCGACATAGCGCTCCCGGGTGTCTCCGTGGAGGAGGGCCAGAAGTATTACTTCCGCTTCAAGGTGACGGCGGAGAGCGCACAGTCGGGGGAATGCCTTGTGGAGAGCGCGACGCTCAATGACGCCAACCGGGCAAATTTCGCGGATTTCTCCATTGGAGCGGGCGAGGAGAAGATTGTGTCGGGAACATTTACGGCGGGAAGCACTGTGTCTGACCCGGTGATACGCCTACAGATAGGCAACCCGTCTGACGGCGTCTCGGCCAACAAGCTGGTGATAGACGACATATCCTTCGGGAAAATGGAGGGGGATCTTGAGACAAAGAAGACGATTTACTCCTTCAGCCCATACGGAAAGGGAACGGCTAACGAGACAAACCCCGATTACCCATGGCTCACCTTCAACGGGACGGATGAGGATAACGATCTTGGAGTTGGGACCATATGGTCGGAGAATGGAAGCCTGTTCTATCGGATTGACCAGGGCGGAATAACAGACTGGCACAACAAGCTGGTCTGCGGATACACTGAAAACCCGCTGACACTTGAGGCCGACAGCTACTACACAGTGGAGCTCACAGTGAAGGCGACAGAGAATGTCTCGTGCGGTTTCTTCCTCAATCCGCTTGGGACGTGGGACCCGCGGGTGTCCGAGGGCATGGATATAACCACCGAGGAGCAGACCTTCACATTCACCACAACGGATACGTTCCTCACAGACATGGGATTTGAGATGCTGCTTCAATTCGGCTCAGATGCGACGGCATCCCTGGGCGAGGTCACGATTGAGTTCAGCAATATCCGCATAATGCAGATGAAAGTAGAATGAGGCACTTTAGGAGAGGGGACGGACAGTCCCCTCTCTGAGAGGTTGGGAAGGAGGAGAATATGATCCAGAGGAATACAGCCAGTGTTGTGTTATCAATATTTCTGGCGCTCTCGATTCTGTTATCCGGCTGTGAAGGAGCAGCAGACGGAGAAAACGGGGAAGACCTTCAGTATGGGACGGAAGTAAATGACAAGGATTTTTCGACGCTGCGCACACCGGGCAGCCAGGAAGCGGCATACGAGTACAGGACGTTTTTCCTGCCGGCTGTGGATGAATCGACGCAGCCTTATGTGGGCGACCCAATGCCCTACTATGAGGACGGGACATACTATATATACTATCTGAAGGACGGCGGCGACTCATATAATCATTCTGTGTATCTTGCCACAACACAGGACTTTGTGACATATGAGGAGCAGGACGAACCTGTCCTGGAGGCATCCAGAAGCGGAGGCCAGGACGGCTGGATAGGGACGGGCTCAGTTGTGAAGGTCGGGGAGACTTATTATTTCTTCTACACAGGACACTCCAGCTTAAGCACGTCTACGTACCAGGAGACGATAATGCTTGCAAAGAGCGACGATCTTACGTCGTTTGAAAAGGTTGACGGCTGGATGCTCCTCCCCCCGGAATCGCTTGGTCAGAGGCAGGACTTCCGTGATCCGCAGGCGTATTACGATGAAGCGACGGACACGGTTACGCTGACTGTCACAGCCGCCCAGGGCGAGGTGGCGCGGATAATTAAATTTACACTGAGCAGTGACCTTGAGGAAGTAAATTATGACGGCATCATTTTCACAGATCCGGAGGGCGACTTCTGGAACCTGGAGTGCAGCGATACCTTCCGGATTGGCGACACATGGTACATAACCTATTCAGCCCAGGACGATACGCTCTGGTACGCCATGTCAGGCGAGAGCAGATATGGGCCTTATACGAACGCGACCAGACTTGACGGGAAGCTCTTTTACGCGGCGAAGCACGTTGAGGACGGTGAGAACAGCTATATGGTGGGCTGGGCGAGACGTTCAGAGTCTGTGTCGTCGACGCAGGATGTGGCGGCGTGGGCGGGGAACCTGGCTGTGCAGAAGCTTGTCCAGCGGGAGGACGGGACTCTGGCGCTGGCTCCGGTGGACGCGATAGTGGAGAGCTGCACAACCAGGCGTCAGATCCTTATTGAAGATGAGGACCTGACAATTGAGGCGGGCAGCGCTTACAGCTACACGGACGCTTTCACCTGCTACGAGAGATTCCTGCTTAAGGGGGAGTTCACATACACGAAGGGCGGCGCGTTCGGACTCAGCTTTGATTATAATGGACGCCAATCGAAGAACAAGCTGATAGTGATTGACCCGGACGAGGGGAAGCTGAAGCTTCTATTCAACGAGGGCAGCACGGATATAACGGAGACAGAAGCTGACCTCACAGCCGGGGAGACCTATTCCTTTACATATTTCCAGGAGGGTTCGGTAGGAATATTCACCATAGATGGTGTAGCGGCGCTCACAGTGAGGCTCTATGGCGTCAGCGGAAAGCCGATTCAGCTTTTCGTGGAGAATAACGTAGTGACATTCACTGACCTTGAGCAGTACACTGCATAGAGCTGGACGCGGGGAGGGAAGAGATGAGGCTTTTCAATATAGACAATCCCGTAATCCGGGGAATTCTGAAGGTATTTGACTGTATTGTTGTCAGCGGCCTGTGGCTGATTTTTTCCCTCCCGGTGGTTACGGCGGGCGCCGCATCGGCGGCACTGTACACAGTGACGGTTAAATACCTGCGTCGGGGAGAGGGATATCTGTGGCGGACCTTCTGGGATGCATTCAGGGAGAATCTGAAGAGATCGACTCTGGTGTGGCTTGCTGCCCTGGCAGTGCAGGCGCTGTTTGTGCTGGATGCTCTGGTGTTCAGGGCTCTGCTGCTTGACGGAAATGATATCGGGCGGCTCTACTGGCTGATGCTTGTGCTGTGCTGTGTGGCGCTCACATGGACAGTCTATCTCACAGGCTATGGAGCACAGTTTAACGGAACTGTTTGGGAAGTGCTGAAGTACGGGTTTCTTATGATGGCGCTGCACCCGGTGCGGGCAGTGGAGGTATTTGTGGTTGTCCTGGCGGAGCTTGCGCTGATTATTGTGGAGCCTGGCTTTGTGCTGATATTGCCGGCAGCAGCCAGTCTGGCGGTCAGCTTTGTGCTGGAAAAGGTTTTCCTGCTCCATATGAGTGAGGAGGATAAGGAGAAAATCAAGGCTGACAGCTCCGAGAAAAGTCAGAGGCGAATATAGAGGAGAGAGACATGATGACTAGTCACAAGCTGTTTTTTGCCCGTGCATGGGAGCTTGAAGCGCAGACACGAATCCGGGCGGAGGAGAGACCGGGATACCATTTCTCTCCGCGAACGGGCTGGATGAATGACCCCAACGGATTGTCGTGGTATAAGGGACAGTACCATTTATTCTATCAATATTATCCATATGAATCCATCTGGGGGTCAATGCACTGGGGCCATGCGGTGAGCGCGGATCTTCTGCACTGGAGCTATCTTCCGGCCGCCATGGCGCCGGATGAGGCCTATGATTCATTCGGGTGCTATTCCGGAAGCGCTGTGGAGCTCCCGGAGGGGCGGCAGCTGCTTATGTACACCGGTGTCCGCAAGGAGGGCGGCGAGGACACGGTGGAGCTGCAAACGCAGTGCGTAGCTGCAGGTGACGGGGAGAACTATGAAAAATACGCTGGGAATCCGGTACTCGATGAGCATGACCTCCCGGAGGGATTGAGCAGAAGCGATTTCCGTGATCCCAAGCTCTGGCGTGAGCCGGACGGCACCTTCCGGTGCGTAATAGGCGGACGGCGGGCTGACGGGCGTGGATGCATTCTCCTTTACTCAAGTCCTGATGGATTTAAGTGGCATTTTGTGAGCATTCTCGCCGAGAATGACGGGCGGCTGGGCCTCATGTGGGAGTGCCCGGACTTCTTCACGCTTGACGGAAAGCAGGTTCTGCTGGTAAGTCCGCAGGATATGCTGCCGGAGGGGTTTGAGTATCACAACGGGAACGGGACAGTGTGTTTCACCGGACATTGGGACGAGTCACGGACCAAATTCATTCAGGAGACGGATCAGGCCATAGATTACGGAATAGATTTTTACGCTCCGCAGACTCTCCTCACGCCTGACGGGCGGCGCGTGATGATTGGATGGATGCAGAA
>CAYPMJ010000104.1:0-7250 GCA_964411785.1 uncultured Oscillospiraceae bacterium | reverse complement strand
CTGGGAGGGACTCTTCAGAGCGGCGTTTATGGTGCTGCGGATTTGCCTTCTGGTAATGGGTACGTTTATGCTGACCTATACTACCTCACCCATTATGCTTACAAATGGGTTGGAACAGCTGATGGGGCCGCTGAAGAGGCTCCATGTGCCTGTCCATGAACTGGCAATGATGATGAGTATGGCACTGAGACTCATACCTACCCTTATTGAGGAGACAGATAAAATCATGAACGCTCAGAAAGCCCGGGGCGCGGAATTCGACACGGGCAATCTGTTCGAAAAAGCGAAAGCACTTCTGCCTGTGCTTGTGCCGCTCTTCATATCCGCTTTCAGACGGGCTGATGAGCTGGCAATTGCCATGGAGAGCCGGTGCTACCACGGCGGGGAAGGGCGAACGCGTTTGAGAAACCTCAAAATGGATCGCGGAGACGCTGCTTGCCTGGTGCTCGCGGCTTCACTGCTGGCAGGGGTGATTGTCCTGGGCTGCTTCGACCTGTGAGGAGGCGCACTGTGAGAAATATAGCCATTCGTCTCATGTACGACGGCTCCGCCTACCATGGCTGGCAGGTGCAACTGCAGGAACAGACCGTCTGCGGAATACTGGAGGATGTATTGAGCCGCCTTACAAAGGAACCTGTTAAGCTCACCGGGTGTGGACGGACTGACGCAGGGGTTCACGCGCTTCGTTATTGCGCGAATTTTAAAACCGACTGTTCCATCCCGGTCGAGCGTCTTCCGCTGGCTGCAAATTCCCTTCTGCCGGACGATATAGCAGTTGTTGCAGCAGCGGATGTTGAGGATAGCTTTAACGCAATACTTTCGTGCAGAAAAAAGGAATACACATACAGGATAGAAAACACTCGCCTACGCAACCCGTTCCTGCGTGACAGGGCATGGTTTTACCCGGTAAGACTCGATGAATCTGTTATGGCGCGCGGAGCACATGCCTTTGTGGGGACACACGATTTCGCAGCAGTTCGCTCCGTGGGAACGGAGACGAGGACGACCGTCCGCACCATACACGAGTGTGAGGTGATCCGTTCGGGAGATATGGTGTTCATACGTGTGTCGGCTGACGGCTTTCTTTATAATATGGTCCGCGCCATTGTTGGAACTCTGGTGTATTGTTCGGAGGGAAAGCTGTCGCCAGAGGAACTTCCGGCCATTTTGGAATCACGTGACAGGAGACTTTCCGGTCCGACGGCACCGCCTCAGGGCCTTTACCTGACGGGCGTATGGTATTCCGGAGCGGCCGGACGTCTCATGGGGGACATGGAAGACAGGATGTTCCCGTGAAAAGCTCACTGTTTCCTTTGCATTTTCTGTTTCACAGTGGTATAATAGCTGCGTGGCGGTTATTATACTTAACTCAGGGCCGCGCTGGGGCGCATTGCCATATTATACCGAAACCATAACCGCAGCCGAATGAAGGCAGTGCTGATATACGGGTTTCCAGACCGCGCCAAAGAGAGATGATGTACTTTTTCGCTTTGCATTGCAGTATCCTTGCAGCCTGGCAGCGCAGATGGGAGGCAGGCGGACTACGCCGTGACTTTTCATGGATGGTGAGAAGAGAAAACACAGTATGCTTCGCTCAACACTTCTGTCGTTGATTTTTGCAATGGCGGTGGCGGCGCTGGTCATAGCTTTACAGAAGGGAAGCTTTGGAGAACTGTGGGCGAAGTTCACAGGCAGAAGCCTCGATGCCGATTTTTACTATGACAACTGTTCCGGAGGTTCCTTCAAAGTGGTTGGCAATAGCTTTGCCGTGTGCTCTAATGGTGTGCTCTATCTTTTCAACGAGGATGGCGAAGAAACGCTCACAAGACTGATTTCTTTTTCTGACGCAAAGCTATGTGCTGCGGGGGATTTCGCTGCTCTGTACGACGTGGGCGGAAGTTCTGCCATATTTTTCAGTGAGGACAGCGTAATATGCGACGTGGAAACGGAGCTTCCGCTGACTTCCGCCAGTGTTAACGGGAGCGGATATCTGGCCGTCTGCGCCCAGGAGAGCGGCTATATGGGAGCCGTCACTGTGTACAACAGGAATGGAACAGCAATTTACAAGTGGTACTCCGGCACGGCGAGGGTGCTGTCCGCTGAAGTATCCGACGATGGTGAGCTCTTTGCGCTCACCGTTGGTAATGGCGGTAGCCATCTTGTAAAATATTCTCTCTCCAGTGAACAGCTGCAGGCCAGCTATGATTATGCTGGCCTTGCGATAGACGTTTTGGTCTGCGAAGATAATCTTGCACTTGTGACGACGGACTCAGTTGTATGGCTGGACAGAGATCTGCAGGAGAAAGCAGCATATACCTTTGATGGACGGTATCTTTCCGCGTTTGCGGGGGGAGATGATTTTATCGCCCTGCTTCTGGGAGAATATAAGGTCGGCGGCTCCAAAACGCTGGTCAGTGTAAGTACAGGTGGACTGGAGCTGGGAAGCGTTGAGGCACTGGACGATGTGTTGGCTATGGATGCGCTGAAAGAATGGACAGCAATTCTGCTGTCTGATTCGGTGAGTGTATATGACCAGAAACTGCAGCTTGTATACAGCTTGGATGCTGTCTCAGGAGCTGAGAGTATAGTCCTCACCCAGGACGGCGGGGTGGTGACGGCCGGAGCATTTTCGGCGCACGCCTACCCAAATCAGAGCAGATAGTCGCGTTTTTTCCGCGGGACACAGAGAAAGTCAGAAAGCGAAGGAGAACGGGTATGGGCCTTATCCTCGATCTTATATTAATTGCTGCCGTTGTTTACTGCGGTTGGCGTGGTTTCCGAACCGGCCTTATAAATGGTATCTGCGGCATTCTGGCAGTTGTCATTGCCATATATGGTGCGAACCTCTTAGCCACAGCCTATTCCTCTGAATTCACAGGCATCCTTGAACCCTTCGCCACCGGCATTGTTGAGAGTGTTCAGGAGGAGCTCGTCTCCTATGCCGGCAGCAATGACAGCAGTGAGAGCGAAGATGTCCCGGTTGTTCCTCTGACCGCGGAAGAGCTTAAGGATCCCACCAAGGTTTCCTACTCCATATTCCGTGAGCTTGGCTTCATCGAGGCTGTGTCTGAGGAGATGGCCTGGGACATCCCTCAGAGTTCTGCGGAAACTGCAGGCGGATTGGTTGATGCCCTGACGGCTCTTCTGTGTCAGCGCGTTTGTTTTGTAGTTATTTTTCTGATAGGTTTTCTGCTGATTGGCATTATTTTCGCCGTGCTGGGGAATGTGCTGGACCTGTCCTTCGGAATTCCAGGCCATGAGAATTTCAACCACATCTCCGGATCGTTGCTAGGCGTTGTTCAGGGTGTACTTCTGGTGCTGGTTATTACCTGCATCTGCCGCTATTTGGGGATCATTCTGTCAGATGAGCTTTTGTCCAGGACGTGGCTTGTAGAGAAGCTCGTCACCACCAATAAAATTGCGTCTATCCTGGGAATATGACAACAGGTTGACCGCTTTTTAGTATTAAGGAGAGACATATGCAGCCTACACTTTGTTCCCGCTGTCATAAAAATGTGGCAGTTATCTTCATTACGAAAATTGAAAACGGAGTACCCAACAACGAGGGCCTTTGCCTGAAATGCGCCAAGGAGCTGAACATTAAGCCTGTGGACGATATCATGAAGAAAATGGGTATAACCGACGACGATCTGGAGGGCCTTTCCAGTGAGATGCTGGATGCCTTTGGCGGAGCTGAGGAGCTTCAGGACACCGGTGATGACAGCGAGGAGGATGGCAAAACTGCCACGTTCCCATTCCTCAATAAGCTGTTCTCCAATCAGGAGGCCAACCAGGAGGCCAATCAGGACGCCAGTCCGAGCCCTGGGAAACCCTCAGAGAGACGATCCCGTGAGGGACGCGAGAAGGAGAAAAAACGTAAATTCCTGGACAGCTACTGTATCTCCCTGACTGCGAGAGCCAGGGACGGGAAGCTTGACCGCCTTGTTGGACGTGAAGAAGAACTTGAGCGTGTAATTCAGATACTGAACCGACGTCAGAAGAACAACCCATGCCTGATCGGTGAACCTGGCGTTGGCAAAACTGCCATAGCCGAGGGGCTTGCGCAGCGGATCGAGTCCGGCGATGTGCCGTATAAGCTGCGGGACAAGGAAGTTTATCTGCTGGATCTCACCTCTCTTGTTGCGGGAACGCAGTTCAGAGGTCAGTTTGAATCCAGAATGAAGGGCCTTATTGAGGAGATAAAGAAAACCGGAAATATTATTCTGGTAATAGATGAGGTCCATAACCTCGTCGGCGCCGGTGACGCTGAGGGTTCCATGAACGCCGCGAACATTTTAAAGCCTGCCCTTTCCCGCGGGGAGATACAGGTGATTGGAGCCACAACCTTTGCAGAGTACCGGAAACACATAGAAAAGGATTCCGCCCTTGAGCGCAGGTTCCAGCCTGTTACGGTGACGGAACCAAATGTTGAGGAGTCCATAACTATTCTGAAGGGCATCAAACATTATTACGAGGATTATCATGGTGTCCGCATATCAGATGCTATGTGCCGTCAGGCGGTCCTGCTGTCTGAACGTTATATCACGGACAGATTTCTGCCTGACAAAGCCATAGACCTGATCGATGAAGCGTGTTCAGATGTTAATTTGAAGAGTAAGAACTACGCGCGTCTTGCGGAGATAGACAAGGAACTTGATGATATTTCCAAGGAGCGTGAGATGCTGCTGGATCGTTCGGAGCAGACCAAGAGTGAGTACAACGATGAGGACTATGCCCGTCTGGCAAAGCTCAGGGGGCGAGAGATAACCATATCTGATGAGCGTCAGAAGCTGAAGAGCGAGGGCCTGCCGGAGCTTGGACTGGACAATTTTGCCAGGATAATAGAGTTGTGGACCAAAATACCTGCTTCAAGTATCCGCGAGGATGAACACAAGAAACTGAAGGAGCTGGATCAGCGCCTTAAGCAGCATATAGTCGGTCAGGATGAGGCAGTGAACGTGGTATGTGCTGCCATAAAGCGGAACCGTGTAGGAATTTCACCCAAGCACAAGCCTGTGAGCTTTATATTTGTGGGTTCCACGGGCGTTGGAAAGACGGAACTGGTGAAGCGCCTGGCGGAGGACATGTTCCACGCACCGGAGTCGCTCATTCGGCTTGACATGTCTGAGTTCATGGAAAAATTTTCCGTATCCCGCATTATAGGCTCGCCTCCGGGTTATGTGGGCTACGACGAGGCCGGACAGCTTACGGAGAAGATACGTCGCAGGCCGTATTCTGTGGTTCTCTTTGACGAAATAGAAAAGGCCCATCCAGACGTAATGAATATACTTCTTCAGATACTGGATGACGGACATATAACAGACGCCCATGGTCGGACAGTGAATTTTGAGAACACGATAATCATTATGACAACCAACGCGGGCAGTGACAGAAAGGGATCCGGTACAGTTGGCTTCGGAGGTACTGTCACGGACATGGACAGGGAGCGTGCAATGAAGGCATTGCAGGATTTCCTGCGTCCTGAATTCATAAATCGTGTTGACGAGGTGGTCTACTTTAACCGCCTTACAGAGGAAAACTTCCAGGCCATAGCTCGGCTCATGATGAACGAGCTTCATGACAGCATGGCGGAGCGTGCGGTAGATCTGACGTTCGACGACAGTGTACTTGATTTTCTCACAGAGAAATCCTATTCCGCCGAGTATGGTGCACGGAATCTGCGCCGGACCATTCAGAAGGAGATTGAGGATAAGATAGCCGCAGAGATGATCGACAATTATGATCGGGATGTCAAAAAGATAGGCGTTACAGTTAAGGACGGGCAAGTACTGGTGCTGTCGGTGTGAGCCGACGGGCGGGAGAATAAAAAAGAGGAACCGGCTCAAATGAGAGTCGGTTCTTTGTTCAGGAGGACCTAGGTGGAAAAGAATCAGGTTTTCGATGCAATATGTACAGGATATTCAAGTGACGGTGAGGGAGTGACCCGATTAGATGGTCATGTGGTGTTTGTAAAAGGCCTGTTAGATGGCGAGTGCGCAAGCGTGCGAGTGATGAAGGTTGGAAGAAATGTCTCCTATGGACGCATAGAGCGCTTGAAACTCATCTCGCCTCACCGACAAGAACCTGACTGTCCCGTTTTCGGCAAATGCGGAGGCTGCGCTCTTCGGCATATGAACTATGAGGAGGAACTTGATTTTAAGAGGCGAAAGGTCAACGATGCACTTCATCGGATAGGTGGCCTTGACCTGTGCGTTGATGAGATTATTGGCGCAGATCCACAGGACGGCTATAGGAACAAAACCATATACACAGTTGATCGAATTGCCGGTCAGACAGTCACCGGTTTTTATCGTGCGAGGAGCCATGATCTCATCCCCGCGCCAGATTGTAAGATTGAATCCCATTACGCTTGTGAGGCTGCTTCAGTGCTGCGAAGAGCTATGGACCAATTAGGCATTCCCGCTTTTTCAGAGGATCAGCGGGGTATTCGGCGCTTATTCTGCCGGACAGGCTGGCGCACAGGTGAATGTCAGACTGTTATAGTTACCGGCGAGGGCGCAGGTGATTATCTTCCGCAGCTTGCAGGAGCGCTCAGTGCCGTGCCAGGGACTGTAAGCGTCATGCGGAATATAAATGGTGCGCCTGGAGACACCGTGCTTGGCAAAGAATACCATTTGTTGTGGGGAAAAGAAGCAATAGAGGATGAGCTATGTGGTCTTCGCTTTCGGTTGGCGGCGGACACATTCTATCAGGTGAATCCGGCGAGTGCTGAGAAGCTGTACGGAAAAATCGCCGATCTTGCCATGCTGGATGGGACGCAGAGTGTCCTTGACCTGTACTGTGGAGCTGGGACAATAACTCAGTGTCTCGCCAGAGCCGCGTCACAGGCAGTGGGAGTAGAATCGGTTCCCAGCGCAGTGAAGAGCGCACGCATGACTTCACGGCAAAATGGCATAGAAAATGTTCGTTTCATCTGTTCCGACGCAGCTGAGGCATCGAGGGCGCTGCTGCGTGGGGGATTCCACCCGGATGTTGTAGTGACGGATCCTCCGAGGAAAGGCCTTTCACCTGATACTCCGTCGCTCATAGCCTCAATGGGTCCGAAGAAAATAGTATATGTCTCCTGCGACCCCGCCACACTTGCACGTGACCTTCGCACATTTAAACAGTTGGGGTATCACGCGTATGATGCAGTTTCGGTGGATATGTTTCCAAGAACGGCACATGTTGAGACAGTATGCTTATTGTCCAAACTCAATGTCAAGCAACATATCGAAGTCGAACTCACG
>CAYPMJ010000103.1:0-7274 GCA_964411785.1 uncultured Oscillospiraceae bacterium | reverse complement strand
CGTTCTCCACCAGGCGTTCCTCCAGGGCCACTATGCCGGAGGCAGCCTTCTGAACCTCCTTCAGGCGCTCGGAGCCGCAGACAGCGCAGTCGAGAACACCGTCCCGCAGCGCGAGGGCGAGAACACCCACGTCATCATAGCGCTGGATCGTCACATCGGTCATCGTCTCAACGTACGTCTCAGCTGCTGAGCCGCTCAGAACGCCGACAGTACTGCCGCTGACGTCGCTTGCACTGTACACCTTGTTCTCTGCCAGGCGCTGTGAACAGCCTGTCGCAGCAAGGAGGAACAGAACGCTAAATATCAACCTGAAATATTTTTTTCCTTTTCCCATAATTCAGTGGTACTCCATACTCTCCGACAGATAACCTCAGGCTGTTTCTCAGCTGTCTTCCATCCCTTTTGACGTCACGCGGATATTATACAGGGTTTGGGTAATTTTGCAACACTTTTTGCCAAAAAGCATGGCAGTGCGCTCTTACGCACTGCCATTATAGCCCATTTCTTACAGCTTATCAACTGCTTTTTGCATTTCCTTTGCATCCAGTCGCCGGACAATTTGCTCAAAATGTCCGCAGAGCTCCTCCGCCTGCTCCTCTGTGGGACACTCCCCATGTATCTCGAGAGCCCTGGCAAGTCTTGACGGAGAAATACGCGCTCTGCCGACCCCCGTGTCTACAGTGACGCCCCAGCTCAGCTCTGTGGCTTTCTTATCACAGCAGCCAACCAGAAGCTCCATGGCACGCGCCCGTGAGCAGGATACCTCCACGCTGCGGCCTGCCTCATGGAAACTGGGAGTGGAGGAGGACATCTGTGATAATGTGATCCCATCTCTCCTCATCGCAGCAAGGACCGCTATCGCCGCCATTATGCCGTTCCGGAGTGTCGGATGCTCCCTTGCAAGTGTCTCAGCCTCCTGCCCGTCCCGGAAGCGGCGAAGTATCCTCCCACCGAAAGCCGACGCCACATCCTCCAGTACAAACGGCGCTGAAAACTCAGCCGCCACAGACGTTTCACCACAGCGGAAAAGCGCTGATGCGGCAACTACAGCCATATGCCGGCTGTCAAGGCTTCTTCCCTCCTCGTCCACTGCTGTCAGACCTGCGCCGCCTGTGGTAACTGTCATTGACGGTACGCCGGGCTGTTTTCTGCGCAGGACATCACATCCCAGTTCGCCCAGCGTATCCCGCAAGGACCTGTTCTCCGGGCCTCCGCCGGGGACAGCCACTGTCTGCGCGACACCCCCGAGACGCTCCGCCTCCTCCACATACCTGGCCTGACATATGCGCTCCGTCCCCACTACCCGTGATGCTCCGCCCACAGCCGGCCCCGTGGCGCGTGGATACTCTCCCCCCAGCGCCGCCTCCAGCTTTCTCGTAAGACCCGTTCCCGCAGGGATACCCCCGCGCTCAAAAAAGCTCAGCGAAACTGCGCCGTCTCTCTGCCTTACGAAAACCCCGCCGGGGAAATCGTACTCACGAAGGCAGCATTGGAGCTCCGCTTCGAATCTGGCATCGAGCTCGAACAACGAGCCTCCCGCGCCTGTGACTCCGCAGCCGAGGGCCGTGAGGAGCAGCCGGGCTGCATCGCTCCCGGTCCCTGCGACCGCCACTCGCCCAAGTGTACCCATTGCGCCTCCCAGCGCAAGGGCGTGTTCCGGCGACAGCTCCGTGAGATAATCGCCGCAAAGCTTTCCGTCCGCATGGAAGAGCGGCCGAAGTCCTCTTCCCTCACCCATTAAACTCCAACGGACCGCGCTCCCCGCTTCCACCTGTCGGCGACAGTCCAGCTTTACATCCGGCGCGAGAACACATCCATCGCCAACCACTGCCCCGTCCCCGACAACACAGCCCTGCGAAATGCGGACTCCCTCGCCCACTGATGCACCGCGTCCTATAATACAGCCGGAGAGATTGGCATTTTTCTTTATAAGAGCCCCGTTTATCACAGCGTCTGAAATTGTGGCCCCCGCAAGAACCGCGGTTCCATCGGAAATCACACAGCCCGGCCCCACCCGAGCGCCTGCCTCCACACGTGCGCCGCGTCCGATGTAGACCGGCGGTATGAGCCTTGCCCCCTCCGGAAGCTGACCAATTGACCAGATTCCAGGCCTTCTCTCCGTAGCTCCTGTGGATATCTTCACACGTCCTGCCAACACGTCTGAACAGCACCGACGATAGGCAGACGGAGTTCCGATATCGCACCAGTACCCATCAGCGCGCACACCGTAAAGACTCCGTTTTTCTCTTAGCATCCTTGGAAAGAGCTCATTTCCAAAATCACAAGCTCTCCCCGCTGGGATGAGGTCAAAAACGCATGGAGAAAGGATATATATCCCCGTATTCACAAGTCCGGTATTTACGCGCTCCCATGCGGGCTTCTCCGCAAAACGCGTTATTCTCCCGTCCTCCTCCATCAACACAAGTCCGTAAGCTGTCGGCTCCGGATGTTCCGTGACTACAATCGCTGCGTCAGCGCCGCGCTTCCTGTGAAGCTGCATACATTCCCTCAGATTGAAATCGCACACCGCGTCGCCTGAAATGACAAGAAAATCCTCCCCGCCCACAAAATCACGGCATGCCCGCACTCCGCCGGCCGTCCCCAACGGCTCCGTCTCTACCCTTGTGGTGATATGGACGCCAAAGGTCTCTCCGCTGCCGAAGTAATCCTCAATACTCCTGGGCAGATACCTGAGCGTAAAGCAGAGATCCGTAAAGCCGTATTTCTTCAGAAGCTCTACAGTATATTGGAGCAGCGGCTTGCCCATAAGCTCCACCATTGGCTTTGGCCGCCCTCCTGTCACCGGTCGGAGACGCGTACCCTCCCCCCCGGCCATAACGATTGCTTTCATTTTCTTTTTCGCCTCCTGAAGCCATAAGTGGCTTTAGTCTGCCCAGTGCGGCAAAAAAATATTTTGTTGGAAAACAGACTTGTGATTGTCGCCGGGATTTGGTATAATGGAGCAGATTGTGACGCTATGCTAAATTTAAGGGGATGAGTAAAACGTGAACAGTAAAATCAGGCGTCTTTTGGAACCGAGCATGAGGCTTTATTTCATAGCCCTCATTCTCTTCGCTGTCGTCACTTTCTTCTTTGGAAGCTACACCTGGCAGCTGGCGGTTGGGGAGGGCGTATTCATCCTGCTCCTGTTCCTGTACTCGCGCCTCGCCGGCCATCGCCGGAGCCGTGAGATGCTCAAGTATATTGAATCTGTGACCTCCAACATCGACTCCGCCACTAAAAACACGCTGCAGAGCTTCCCCCTCCCTATGGTCATCTTCGGGTTGGAGGAAAACCAGGTCATATACGCAAATGAGGCGTTCATGGCTGTCACCGGCGAGAGGGAGCATGTTTTTACGATCAATATTTCCGAGGTTGTACCTGGCTTCTCCGCCAGGTGGCTCATGGAGGGGAAAAACGAGTATCCGGAGCTTATCGCGCTGGGAGGACGCATGTTCCGCGTCTTTGGCACACTTGTCAGGGGAGGTGACACACCTGGCGTCAAAAATTATGTTGCCACCACTTATTGGGTAGATGAAACGGAATTTGCCCAGATAAGAGATGAGTTTGTAAATTCCCGCATTGTCTTTTCTATCATTCTTCTGGACAACTACGAGGAGATAGCCGGTGGGTTATCCGAAAAGGACAAATCAAATCTTATCTCCTCTATAGATGAAAAAATCGCTGACTGGAGCAGTCACTGTGGCGGATACATCGTCAAAATTGAGCGGGACAGGTATATATTTATTTTTGAGGAGCGGTACTTGAAGGGCTATGTTGACAGCAAGTTCTCCATTCTCGACTCCATCAGGGAGCTTCTGACGTCAAAGGGCATGCACCCCACCATCAGTATAGGAATGGGGAAGGACGGTAAGACTATTGGAGAAAACTACCAGTACGCCACTCTCGGTCTGGAAATGGCTCTCTCCCGCGGGGGTGACCAGGCCGTAATCAAGAACCGATTCAACTTTGAGTTCTATGGAGGGCGCACCGCTACAACGGAGAAGAGGACCAAAGTCAAGTCACGTGTCATGGCAAGCTCCCTGAGTGAACTCATGAGGGATGCATCATCTATTTTTGTTATGGGACACAAGATGGCAGACCTTGACAGCGTAGGCAGCGCAGTTGGCATCTGCTGCGCAGCCAGGGCGCTGAAAAAAAAGGCACAGATTGTCATTGACATGGAAGCAAATGTGTCAAAACCTCTGATAGCACGTATGCTGACACTGCCCGAGTACAAGGACGTGTTCGTCTCCCCTCAGGACGCGCTGCTCGAGGCAGACGGCGCGACGCTCCTGGTTGTGGTTGATACCAACAGGCCTGAGCAGGTGGAGTCGCAGCCGCTTCTTGAGTCATGCAACCGAATTGCCGTTATTGACCATCACAGAAGGGCAGCTACCTATATTCAGAACGCTGCGCTGTCCCTTCATGAGCCGTACGCATCCTCCGCCTCTGAGCTTGTAACTGAGCTTTTGCAGTATATGGTGGAGCAATCGGATATTCTCCGTTTTGAGGCGGAGGCCCTGCTCTCCGGTATCATGCTGGACACCAAGAATTTTACACTTCGTACAGGCGGGCGGACATTTGACGCGGCGGCGTTTCTCCGCAGAGCCGGTGCAGACACCACAGAGGTCAAGCATTTGCTTCAGTCTGATTTAAAGACGGCCATTGCCCGGTTTTCCATTGTTGAGAAGGCCAAAGTATATAAGTCCGGTATTGCAATTGCTGCCCCTGAGGTCACTGAGAACAAGGTGATAGCCGCGCAGGCGGCGGATGAGCTGCTGAATATCTCCGGAATTCAGGCATCATTTGTGGTCTTCCCCTTACAGGAGGAGATAAATATTTCTGCCAGGTCCCTCGGCAACATCAACGTCCAGCTGATACTGGAAAAGCTGGGCGGAGGCGGGAATCAGGCCACCGCGGGTGCTCAGGTCAGAGGGAGGACTCAGCGTGAGGTCGTTCAGGATCTGCTGACCGCTATAGACCAATATCTCGATGATAACTCCGGTGTCTCCGCTCTCGAATGATCTTCGAATCAGGAGACCATGCAATTGGCCGTAATACAGGAAAGGAAAGAATAAAATGAAGGTAATTTTACAGCAGGATGTGAGAGATCACGGCAAAAAGGGACAGCTGATAGAGGTATCTGACGGCTACGCCAGAAACTACCTCTTCCCCAGGAAGCTGGCTGTCGCTGCAACTGCGGACGCACTAAACACGATGAAGCTCCGCGAGGCGGCGCGTCAGAAGCAGAGTGAAGCTGAAAAGGCTGCCGCGCAGCAGACCGCCAGACGTCTGGAGGAGTGTTTTGTCAAGATTCCAGCCCGTGCCGGCGAGAGCGGACGGCTTTTCGGTTCAATTACTCCAAAGGACATAGCTGACGCCCTTGCGGATCAGTACGGTATCACTGTAGAGAAAAACAGGATAGTCATCGCCGAACCCATCAAATCTTTTGGGAACCACGAGGTTAAAGTTAAACTGGGATATGAAATCACCGGTAAGCTCAACGTTCTCATAACTGAGGCCAGGTGATGCTTCTCCGGGGAGGTGATGGATGGTGGATGAAGCTCTGATTAAACAGACCCCCCACAGCCTTGAAGCTGAACAGGCGGTGCTGGGCTCCATGCTCATTGACGCCAGGTGCATTGCCGAGGTGGTGGGTTCTCTGCACCCTGACGACTTCTATGCTGAAGTAAACAGGAATATCTACGAAACAATCTTCACCATGTTCAACTACTCCCAAACGGTCGACCCCATCACCGTTATAGACAAGCTCAAGGAAAACGGCGTCTTCACGGAGGGAACCGACGAGTATATCATGAAGCTCATGGATATTACTCCAACAGCAGCAAACGTGATGGAGTACGTATCCATACTTCGCGACAAGACGCTGCTGCGGCGTCTTGCCGACGCGGGGTCGGAGATAAACGAAATGGCTGTCACCGGGGCGGGCTCCGCGCCGGACATTCTTGAGGCTTCAGAGCAGAAGATATACGCTATACGTCAGGGGCGTGTGACAGGCGGACTGGAACCGGTATCAAAAATACTGGTAGATGTTTACAGCCAGCTTGCTGAGGCATCGAAAAACGGTAATCGCATACCCGGCCTGGCCACGGGACTATACGACCTGGACAATGCCATAATGGGCCTCAATAAATCGGATCTCATACTCATTGCCTCAAGGCCTGGCATGGGAAAGACAAGCATTGCCCTGAATATTGCCCTGAATGTGGCAAAAACCACGAATAAGACTGTGGTCATTTTCTCTCTGGAAATGTCCAAGGAGCAGCTTTGTCTGCGTCTTTTGTCCGGGGAAAGCTTTGTAGATAACAGGAAGCTTCAGACAGGTGATCTGTCTGAGGAGGACTGGCGGAAGCTTGCCGCAGCGTCGGTAGTAATCGGAGGACTCGATATACGGTTTGACGACAACCCCATGCTGTCTGTGTCTGACATGAACTCCGCCTGCCGGAGGGTGAAGAATCTCGGACTTGTTGTCATAGATTATCTGCAGCTCATGCAATCGGCCGGCAGCGGAGTCCCAAAGCCGGGTGAAAACAGGACTCAGGTTGTCTCCGACATAAGCAGGATGCTGAAGATAATGGCCAAGGAGCTGAATGTGCCGGTGGTCTGTCTGTCGCAGCTGTCCCGTGCCAATGAATCCCGCGCGGACAAACGGCCTATGCTTTCCGACCTGCGGGAGTCCGGAGCGATTGAACAGGATGCGGATATTGTTCTGGCTCTCTACCGTGATGATTATTACAACAAGGAGACTGAGAACCCGAACGTGGCCGAGTGCATTATTCTGAAAAACCGCCGTGGCGAAACAAAAACCGTGGAGCTGAAGTGGCTGCCTGAATTTACTTCGTACTCGTCCTTGGATCGAAGGCATGAAGAAGCATGAACGAGCTGCTAACTAAAATTGAAAAATATTGTCAAGAATATACAATGCTGCCGGACGGCTGCACAGTGTTAGTCTGCGTTTCCGGCGGAGCCGACTCCATGGCGCTGCTTGTGCTCCTTAAAATGCTCTCAGAAAAGCTCGACTTCTCTCTGCGCGCGGCCCATTTTAATCACAGGCTCAGAGGCTCAGAGTCAGATGGTGACGAGGCGTTCGTGAGAGAGTACTGCCGGAAGCTGGCCGTTCCGCTCTCGATCGGCTCTGCGTCGGTAGCTGATGAGTCAGCCCGGAGACGGACGGGAATCGAAGAAACAGCCAGATCGCTCAGGTATGAGTTCTTTCAGAGCGTCGCCGAGCCATTTCAGAATGTTCGAAT
>CAYPMJ010000102.1:0-7382 GCA_964411785.1 uncultured Oscillospiraceae bacterium | reverse complement strand
GTGAAGGCTCGGCATTCACAGTAAATTGAGGTCAGGCGCTCTTTCTCGCCGCTATGGCCTTCTGCTCCTCCGGCAGGTTCTTCTCAACCGTGAAGAGGAATATGAGCAGCGCACAGACGGCGTAGCCGATTGTCTCTATCCAGATATAGCTCACCGAGATTGCGCTTTTTGTGGAGGCCGACTGTGTCATAGCCCTCACGGCCTCCTCGGCCGCGCCCTCCGGCGGGGCCTCGTACCCCGACGCGCCCAGCATCGCCATGAATATTGCGTTGCAGACAGGCGTCGCCGCAACCATGATTGAGCTGTAGAGGGACATTGTAAGTCCGTCGGTGCGGATGCCGTATTTAAACTCTATGTGGTCAATGACGTCCGCCAGCATCGCAAGGATGAGATACGCCGCGGGAGATGAGCCCAGGCACTTTAGCGCCACGCCGATTCCGACGACGACGAGGCTGCCATTGCCAAGCGCAGCTATGATGCCCCCGGCCACGCCCACAAGCATGCCGGCGCACACCACCACGCGCTTTGTAAACCTGTTTGAGAGCGGCACCACAAAAAGCGCCGCCACGGCCATCGGTATCGCGCCGAGAACGGCCAGTATCGTCTGCGCCACGCCGTAATCTCCCCCCACAAGGGAGCTGTCCACCACCCACTGGCAGAAGTAGCTCATGGAGCCGTTCTTCATCGCCCCCGACCACTGGAACACCATGTAGAAGATGATGATGAGCCACCACCACTTCTCGCCGGTGACGGCCCTTAGCTGACGGCCCATGGACACCGTCTCGTGCTCGCCGGACTTCTCACCCTTCTTCATGAGCTCCTCGGTGACGCGCTCGCGGGTGAACATGAACTGCAGGTATATGGTGAGGGCGGAGAATATCGCCACGGCCAGCATGACGATGAACCACGTCCCCTGGTTCTCCTTCATGACGTTTGACACAAGTATCGGGAACACCATGGACCCCGCGCCCATGACGCCAAGTCCGGCAACGTTGGTAAACGACGCCAGCACCCCGCGCTTCTGGCTGTTGCGGGTGGATACGGGGATGAGAGTTGAATTTGCCGTGTTGTAAATCGGGTAGGCGACGGCGTAATAGAGGTTATATGCGATGGCGATCCAGATCATCTTCGCCGTCTCGCTTTTAAATGGGACAATGAACATGAGGACGCTTGCCACGCTCAGCGTCAGCGCCGAGAGCAGCACCCAGGGTCTGGCCTTCCCGGCCATGGTCCTTGTGCGCTCTATAAGCTGTCCCACCACGAGGTTTGCCGCGACGATGAGCACGGTGGATATGAGCTGAAGCGCCGAGAGAAACCCGGTATCAAGTCTCAGGACGTCGGTAAAATACTTGTTCAGAAAGCTTGTGAAGATCCCCGATGAGAGCAGCGCCCCGAATGGGCCGATGAGATAGCCTATGAGCATCTCCGGCAGCTTCACCTCATCGCCCTTCACCTTTGATCCGGCAAGCGGGCTGCTCCAGATATCCTTTTTCATGGTATTTGGCACCTCATAGATTAATAATTTGTCAGCCGATACAATAAGAACGCGCGGAGGCTTCCCTGACTTGTGCAATATTATATCAGTTTATCTTTACTTTGTCCATAGAGTTGTAAATAAATCTTAATATTCTGAAAAGATTTAGATCCGCAGATCAATGTCTTTTAGGAAAAACGCAAAAAATAATCCTCTGAAACGTAAGTTTCAGAGGATTTTTCTGGTCCGAGTGGCGCGACTTGAACGCGCGGCCTCCACATCCCAAATGTGGCGCCCTACCAACTGGGCTACACCCGGATACCGCCCGGATACCGTGAGGATACTGCCTGGATACTGCCCGGATGCTGCCTGGATGCCGCCTGGATGCTGCGCTGATGCCGGCTCCGGCAGTCCGCTTTTCCCGGGACGTTCTACAAGTATAATACACATTCATCTTTTTTGCAAGCGCTATTTTTCATTTTATTCTGGAAAATTTCGTTTGACGTTTGCAAAAAAAGGTGAACTGATGTATAATGTCCGGGCTTACCGGTGGCCGGTGCACGTGTCACGGATGCTGCGTCACAATATGGTTGCAAAGGACGGATGCTCCACACCATGAAACTCATCTTCCATTACATGCGGCAGTACTCCTGGAGGATAGCCCTTGGGATGCTGCTCAAGCTCATCGGCGCACTGGCGGCTCTCATGCTGCCGTACATACTTGAACATCTTGTGGACGACGTCGTCCCGGAGGGTGAGATAGTGCCTGTGTACTTCTGGGGCGCAATGATGATCCTCTCCGCCGTGTTCGTGTGGCGCATTAACATTGCCGCCAACCGCGTCGCCATAGACAACGCCCACAATGTGTCGTACGATGTGCGCCGCGACCTCTTCAACAGGACGATAACTCTCTCCGGCACGCAGTCCGACGCCTTCGGTCTTCCGAGCCTCATCTCCCGCATGACCAGCGACAGCTACAATGTCCAGTCATTTGTCCAGAGCTTTCAGATGCTGTGCGTGCGGGCTCCGACGATGCTGATCGGGGGGATAATCGTCACCATGACCATGGACAGGTACCTTGCCATGATACTTTGCGCCATGGTCCCGGTTCTCCTTGTCGTTGTTGTGCTTATATCGAGAAAGGGCATACCCCTCTTTCGCAGAGTTCAGGAGCGGCTTGACGACGTCGTGCGGATTATGCGGGAGTTCATAACAGGTGTGCGTGTTGTAAAGGCGCTCTCCAAGACGGACTTTGAGCGCCGCCGGTTCCATGAGAGCAACAGGCAGATGACGGGGAGCGACATACGCGCCAGCGCCACCATGGCGATCCCCGGGCCGTTCATGCAGCTCTGTCTCAACATAGGGCTCACCCTTGTTGTGTTCGTCGGGGCCGATAGGGTGAACTCCGGCCTTATGAAGCCCGGCGTCATAATGGCGTTTCTCACATATTTTAATCAGATAATACAGAGCGTCATGGCCGTAAACCGCATGTTCATGCTCATAAGCAAGGCCAGCGCCTCCGCAAACCGCATAGCCTCGGTTCTTGAAACTCCGGACATCCAGCCGGCCCTCCCGGCTGAGGATGGAGCTGAAGATCCGGACCCCGAGGCGTTCATAGAGTTCCGGCATGTGAATTTCCGATACGGCGAGCACGCCCTCACGGTGGAGGGCAAGGCTGCGAGCGGAGAATTTGCGGGAGGGGAGCGGGAAAACTGCCTTACGGACATAAGCTTTGTGCTTAAGCGCGGCGAGTCCCTCGGGATAATCGGGCCCACCGGCTGCGGCAAGACCACAATTATAAATCTTCTCATGCGTTTTTATGACGTGGAGGACGGCGCTGTCTTCGTGGACGGGCGCGACGTCCGCACATACAGCCCCGATGAGCTGAGGCGCCGCTTCGGCGTCGTATTTCAGAACGACATGGTATTCAACGACACCCTCCGGGAGAACATAGCCTTCGGCCGCGATGTCACAGACGTTGATATCTCCCGCGCCACCAATGACGCCATGGCCTCGGAGTTCATAGACGGCCTTACGGAAGGGCTGGACTTTGTCGCCGACATAAAGGGCGCCAATCTGTCGGGCGGGCAGAAGCAGAGGCTCCTCATAAGCCGGGCGCTGGTGGGAAATCCGGACATACTCGTGCTGGACGACTCCTCAAGCGCCCTGGACTACAGGACCGACGCCGCGCTCCGAAAGGCCGTTCTCACAAACTACAGCGGCGCCACAACCGTCATGATAGCCCAGCGGGTGAGCTCCGTCATGAGCCTCACCCACATCCTGGTCATGGAGAACGGCCACGCCATAGGATACGGCGGACACAGCGAGCTTATGGAGACGTGTCCGGCCTACCGGAGAATTTATGACGCCCAGATGGGCTCGATGTGAAGGGGGGATAAGTCATGCCGGGACCCGGAGACAAAAGCGGAAAAAAGGAGAGGCCTAAAAACGCGAGAGGCGCGCTTCTGAGGATACTGCGATATCTGCTGCAATACAAGTGGCTGGTGCTGGCGATGTGCATTCTGTCGCTTGTCAGCAACGCCGGGAACCTGTTCGGGCCTAAGTTCGCCGGAAACGCCATCAAGGAGGCGTCGGCGGGCGTCGGGGCGGTCGATTTTGACAAGGTCGCGTATTACGCAAAGTGGATGCTCATCCTCTATGTGGGCAGCAGCCTTCTCAGCTTCGGCGTGAGCCAGGTTATGATGTATGTGAGCCGGCAGGTGGGGCGGAGGATGCGCAGCGACGTGTTCGACAAGCTCACCCGTCTGCCCGTGGGATATTTCGACAGAAATCAGGCCGGCGACATAATAAGCCGCGTAAGCTATGACATAGACGTTGTCACAACAAGCCTTGCGACCGACGTGGTGCAGATAATGCAGAGCGTCGTCACGGTGGTGGGCTCTCTTGTGATGATGTGCACCATATCCTGGGCGCTGGTGCCGTGCATGCTGGTGACAGTGCCGATCTCGATATACTATACGCGCTTAAGGGGCCGCGTGACAAGGCCTCTCTACTCAAAGCGCAGCGCCGCCTATGGGCGCATGAACGGGTTTGTGGAGGAGATGTTCAGCGGTCAGAAGACCATACAGGCCTACGCAAACGAGGAGAACGTGTGCGAAAACTTTGACGAGATAAACCACGCCGCCGCCGACGCGTACTGCGCCGCGGACACATCCGGCACCCGCATGGGGCCCACCATCACCTTCGTGTCAGATCTGGGCCTTGCGCTGGTGGGCTTTATCGGCGCTGTGCTGTTCTTCAACGGCGTGGTGGATTTAGGGCAGATATCCAGCTTTGTCCTCTATTCCCGCAAGTTTTCCGGCCCCATAAGCGAGATAGCAAACATAGTAAACGAGATCTACTCCGCTCTGGCGGCCTCAGAGCGCATCTTCCGGCTGCTTGACGAGCCCGAGGAGACGGCTGATCTCCCCGACGCCGGGGAGCTTCGAAACGTCCAGGGGAATGTGGAGCTTCGGGATGTGAGCTTCGGGTATGTCCCGGGGAGGACCATACTCCACCACCTCAACCTCTCCGCCGACGCGGGGCGCACCATTGCCATAGTCGGTCCCACAGGCGCGGGCAAGACGACGATAATCAATCTCCTCATGCGGTTTTACGACGTGAACGAGGGCGTTATCCTGGTCGACGGCAATGACATCCGCCATGTGACCCGCTCAAGCCTCCGGCGCAGCTACGCCATGGTGCTCCAGGACACCTGGCTCTTCCGCGGGACGATCTTCGACAACATCGCCTATGGCCGCGAGGGGGCGACGCTTGAGGAGGTCATGGATGCTGCCAGAGCCGCCCACATCCACAACGCCATAATGCAGCTCCCCCAGGGGTACAACACCGTCATAAGCGAGGACGGGGGAAACATAAGCAAGGGTCAGAAGCAGCTTCTCACTATAGCCCGCGCCATGCTGTGCCGCACCAGCATGCTTATTCTGGACGAGGCGACCAGCAACGTGGATACCGACACCGAGCGCCAGGTCCAGAAGGCGATGAGGAACCTCATGCGGGGCAAGACCTGCTTTGTCATAGCCCACAGGCTCAGCACCATCCAGAACGCGGACAAGATACTTGTGGTGGATCACGGCGATGTGGTTGAGCAGGGGGACCATGAGTCGCTCATGGCGCAAAGGGGCTTCTACTACAAGCTCTACGCAAGTCAGTTCCAGTGATTTTATCCAAAATGTCAAAGGTCCGACTTTTTTGTAAATGAAGCTTGTGCAGAACTAAGCTTGCATTTCCGTTGGCAAAAGATATAATAACCCACGCAATTTCCAACGGAGGTGAATTTTTTAATGACGAAAGATTTAACGAGGGGCTCTCCCCTTAAGCTTATCCTCAGCTTCGGGCTCCCTCTTCTGCTGGGGAACCTGTTCCAGCAGCTATACAACGTGGTCGACACCGCCATCGTCGGCAAGACCCTGGGCTCCGACGCCCTGGCGGCCGTCGGCTCCACAGGGTCGGTCAATTTCCTCATTGTGGGCTTTTGCAGCGGGATATGCGGCGGGTTTGCCATACCGATTGCGCAGCAGTTCGGTGCGGGGGAGCACGATGAGCTCCGGCGCAGCGTGGCCTGCGGTGTGCTGCTGTGCGGCGCTTTCTGCACAGTGCTCACGACGCTCACGGTTGTGTTCTGCGAGGACATTCTCCGGGTCATGAATACGCCTGAGGACATCTTTGTGAGGGCCACAAGCTACATCATCACAATTTTTGCCGGGCTCCCCGCGTACTTCCTCTTCAACTTCTGCGCCGGTGTGCTGCGCTCGCTGGGCGACAGCGGCACGCCTGTGAGATGGCTCATCGCGGCGTCCATAGTGAATGTGGTGCTGGATATCGTGTTCATCCTCTGTCTCGGCCTTGACGTATTCGGGGCCGCGCTGGCGACGGTTATTTCGCAGCTTCTGGCGGGGGTCGGCTGTCTTGTGAAGATGTGCCGCGGCTTCCCGATTCTGAAGCTGAGACGCTCTGACTGGACATGGAGCTGGGAGCGGTGCAGGAATCTCTGCCTCATGGGGCTTCCCATGGGACTTCAGTACTCCATAACTGCCATCGGCAGCGTCACTCTCCAGGCCGCTGTGAACGGACTTGGCACATCTGTCGTTGCGGCCATCACCGCGGCAAACAAGGTCTCCATGTTCCTGGTGTGTCCCTTTGACGCCATGGGGGCGACCATGGCCACCTACGGCGGGCAGAACACAGGCGCGGGGAAGCTTGACCGCCTCAATAAGGGCATGGGCACATGCATAATGCTTGGGGCGATCTGGTCCGCTGCGGCGCTCGGGATCATCCTCCTCTTCTCCGATCAGCTTGTGATGCTGTTCCTGGACGAGGAGAGCATGTCGCTCATACCGCTTTGCAGGAGGTTTCTCGTCTTCAACGGGAGCTTCTATTTCCCGCTCGCGCTGGTGAACATTGTCCGCTTCCTCATCCAGGGCATGGGCTTCTCCCCACTTGCCACCATGGCCGGCGTATTTGAGCTTGCGGCAAGGGCGTGTGTCGCGCTTCTTGTCCCGGTGTACGGCTTCACTGCGGCCTGTGCGGCCTCCCCGGCAGCCTGGGTGCTGGCTGACCTCTTTCTGCTCCCGTCGTATTTCTTCTGTGTGCGCAGACTGCAAAGCGCGTCTAAGACAGGCTCAGGAAGGCTCCCCTCAGAAAAGAGGGCCGGAAAGGCCTGGCATAGGAAGATGCGCCGCCGGGCTATATGACAGTATCCTTAAAATAATCCTTAAAGTAATCCTTAAAGTAATCAAAAAAAATAAATATAAGCAGAGTAAACCCCCTGAAAGCGCTCAGTTGAACGCTTCCAGGGGGTTTGAATAGGGGGTGTGTGTATGAAAGGGTTGCGTGGAGCGGATAATGGGAATCGAACCCACCTCTACGGCTTGGGAAGCCGTCATTC
>CAYPMJ010000101.1:0-7394 GCA_964411785.1 uncultured Oscillospiraceae bacterium | reverse complement strand
TGCCGCGGTAGTTGAGGTCACAGGAAATCTTTACGCCCTTTTTCTTTGCAGTCTTGCAGGCCTCCTCACAGGCAGCGACCATGTTGGGGCCGAGAGCCGGAGTAATGCCGGTGAAGTGGAACCAGTCGGCGCCGTCAAGGATATCCTCCCAGTCAAAGTCTGACGGATCCGCCTCCTGAATGGCGGAGTGGGCGCGGTCATAGATGCAGACGCTCGGACGCTGCGAGGCACCCTTCTCGTTGAAGTAGATGCCCACGCGGCTGCCGCCGCGGACGATCCGGCTGGTGTCGACACCGTACCGGCGGAGAGAGTTCACCGCAGCCTGGCCGATGGCGTGCGTGGGCAGCTTGGTGACATAGACAGCGTCAACCCCGTAGTTCGCCAGGGATACGGCGACATTTGCCTCGCCGCCTCCGAAGGTGAATTCCAGGTGATCCGCCTGCACAAAGCGCTCATAGTTGTAGGGCTGGAGCCTGATCATCAGTTCGCCAAAGGTAACAACTTTTGCCATAGATATTCCTCCTCGCATAAATTTGCCGCAGCTTCCGCAGAGTTCTCTGTGTCCTGAAGATGCAGATAAGATATCGTTAACATATCATATTTTTTACCATAAGTCAATGCAGAAAACGGAAGCGGATATGTGCAATATGGAACAAGCTGGCTTAAAACGTTAAAAAACTTTAAAAGTCACAAAAACCAGTTGAATCATTTCTGAAAAAATGGTAAACTGAAATAGCCATACGCGCGGTATGAGCGTGATGCGAAAGGAGCAATCAGAATGGTTAAGGTTATAATGGGACTGAAGGGAGCCGGCAAGACCAAAAAGCTCATCGACCTCGTCCAGAAGGCAACGGAGGAGGAGCACGGAGATGTGGTCTGCATTGAGAGGGACGCAGTGCTGACGTACGACATACCGTACAAAGTCAGGCTTGTGAATTTCTCACAGTACAAAAACAAGGGCGGATATGCTTTCCTGAAGGGCTTTATCTGCGGACTGCAGGCGGGCAATTTCGACATTACACATATTTTCATGGACAGTCTGTTCAAGCTCTCAGGCAGTGACTCAATAGTGGAGGCGGAGGAGTTTCTCAACTGGTGCGAGAGCTTCAGCGACAGGGAGGGGGTAAAGTTCACACTTACAATCAGCGCGGATGAGTCGCTTGCGACACCCGGCATAAGGAAGTATATCTGAGAGATTTGCCCGGAGGCGCGCAGACTCGTGCCTTATAGGCTGCCTTGAAAAATGGCAAGCGGTAACGGTCAGTGGTTTGATTATTGGAAGAGGCTGAGGGGAAGAAATTCCCGCTTTGTATTTGCGGCTGGAGGATATGAAATGGACATTCACGAATCGGGCGAGGACTACCTGGAGATGATTCTGATACTTGGCCAGCGGCTGGGCAGTGTGCGGGCCATAGATATTGCTACTGAGATGGGCTATGCTAAGCCGACGATCAGTATCGCCATGCGGCGTCTGCGGGAGAACGGGTATATAGAAAATGACGACCATCGGGAGATACGCCTCACCGCACGCGGACAGGAGGTCGCGGAGCGGATGTATGAACGGCATCTGCTCCTGACGGACCTCTTCTCCGCACTTGGGGTGGACGGCAAAACAGCCGTCCGGGAGGCATGCAAGATTGAACACGACATCAGCGAGGACACGTTCCAGCGGATAAAGGCAGCATATGCCGCATGGAAGTCCTCGGAGGAAAAGCCGGAGACACTGCGGGCTCTTCTCAACCGCAGAAGTATCCGCAAGTACAGAGCCGAGCGGGTACCGGACGATAAGCTGGAGGCGGTCCTTGAGGCGGGGACATACGCACCTACGGCCATGAACCTTCAGTCGCCGCTGATGGTGGTGACGCAGCGCCCTGAGGACGTGGAGCGGCTTTCCCGCCTCAATGCCGCAGTTATGGGTACATCCGGAGATCCCTTTTACGGCGCCGGAACTGTGGTGACTGTTTTCTCAGACAGCAGTAATCCCAACGGCGTACAGGATGCCAGCCTTGTCATGGGAAATCTGATGAACGCCGCCCATGCGGTGGGGCTCGGCTCATGCTGGATAAACCGTGCGAAGGAGGTCTTTCGCTCGGAGGAGGGTCTTGCCCTCAGAAAGGCGTGGGGAATCGACGACAAGTGGGAGGGACTTGCCCACTGCATTCTTGGCGTGCCGGCGGAGACGCCCATGCCGAAGCCGAGAAAAGAGGATTATATTCTGCGAATAGAATAACCTGCCTCTCAAGCTGAACTGATGCTGAAAAATGTCCATGCCGCATGCAGCGCCGCAGGAAATGAATGCATTTAACGCATGGACATTTTTGTGTATCCGTGCCGGCTGCCCTGAAGGGCTCGAGACACGGGCACTTAATTGAAATTTTACTGTGAATGCGGAGCTTTCACAGTAAACCCCCATGCGCTTTGAGCGTACCACTGCGCATGAAAGTGTGATCGCGCATAGGTGCATCACTGAACTCAGTTTTCCGCTTTGCGGAAAAGGTTACTTTCACAGTAAAATGTGCGCTGCACGACGCCATGCTGGCCTCATGAGCAGTTTTCAGCCAGAACTTTCCGACCTCATCTTGCGCAATTCAGGGAAAGCTAACATTGAAAACCGCAAGTATGGAGGCAGACAGTATGGATATGAATATCACAGATTTTGCAAAGGGAATGATTGTAGGTGTGCTGTCAGGCGGCGCCGCGGTGCTCCTGCTCCGCCGCCGTGGACGCAGGAAGTGCGGTGTCATGGGGATGCTCCTGAAAATAACAGGAAGCGCACTGGAGACTGTCTCAAAGACGCTCAACATCTAAGATGGCATAGACCCCTGAGCGCCCGGCTGCACCGGGAACCCGGATTTTCCGGATAAAGCAATATTTGTATGGTCACGGGTAGCTGCCAGCTTAGCAGCTTCCCGTGATTTTACTATATAACAAGGATCATACGAGGTATCACAGTAACATTATATTGGAAGCATTCAGAAAACCCTGAAATATCTGCACTTTCTGTTGTTGTAACGCTGAACTGTTTATGGTATAATAGCCACGTAGTGACTATTATACTTATTTTAAGGCCGCGCCGATGGCGCATGGCCAATTATACCATTTCGCTTCGCTCCATGGTATAATAGCCACAACTCCGTAGTGACTATTATACATAATTTAAGGCCGCGCCGATGGCGCATGGCCAATTATACCATTTCGCTTCGCTTCATGGTATAATAGCCACAACTCCGTTGTGACTATTATACATAATTTAAGGCCGCGCATAAAGCGCACGGCCAATTATACCATGTCGCTTCGCTCCATGGTATAATAGCCACATAGTGGCTATTATACATAATTTAAGGCCGCGCCGATGGCGTCGGGGCGCTGTTATATCAATCTAAGCTGGAAGGACATCATTCAACTAACAGAATGTGAACAATAGTGAGTCGGAGGAAAGAATGAGTGAACTGAAGATAAAAAGTCGTGTCCTTATAACAGATGACAACGAGATGAACAGGGAGATGCTGAAGGAAATACTGTCAGACTCCTATGACATTGTTGAGGCGGAGAACGGCCGTCAGGCGGTGGAGATAATTGAGGCGATGGGCGCTTCACTGGATCTGGTTCTTCTGGACATCGTTATGCCGGAGATGGACGGCTTTGACGTCCTTGCTGTAATGAACAGAAATCAGTGGATAAAGTCGCTGCCGGTGATAATGATCTCGGCTGAGGTCACGCCGTCATGCATAAATCGTGCCTATGAGCTGGGAGTGACGGACTATATCACCCGCCCCTTTGACGCGTTTGTGGTGCGTCACAGGGTTAACAATACCATGGTGCTGTTCCAGAAACAGAAGAAGCTCATCGAGCTTGTTGCTGAGCAGATTTATGAGAAGCAGAAGAGCAGCAACCTGATGATATTCATACTCAGCCATATAGTGGAGTTCCGCAACGGGGAGAGCGGACTGCACGTCCTTCATGTAAATACGCTTACGGAGATACTGCTGAAGACGCTGATGAGGAAGACTGATAAATATGATCTGAACGCGGAGAAGATATCGGCAATAACAATGGCGTCTTCGCTGCATGATATAGGCAAGATAGCAATACCGGAGGAGGTATTGAATAAGCCGGGGAAGCTGTCAAAGGAAGAGTTTGAGACAATGAAGACACACTCGGCAATTGGCGCAGAGATGCTTCACAGCATACCCTTCAACAAGGATGAGCCGCTGATCCACTACGCGTATGAGATATGCCGGTGGCATCATGAGCGCTGGGATGGGCGAGGGTACCCGGATGGACTTGCCGGAGAGGATATCCCGATTTCTGCGCAGGTTGTGGCTATAGCAGACGTGTACGACGCACTGACGAGCGAGCGGGTGTATAAGCCGGCGCTGCCCCACGATCAGGCCATGGCGATGATCCTGAACGGGGAATGCGGGGCCTTCAACCCACTGATACTGGAGTGCCTTCAGGACAGCGCGGATACGATTCAGCGTGAGCTGAGGGTTGTGTCCAACGGCAACCGATCCGAGCAGCAGGCAGCGGAGGCCTCAGCGGAGATACTGAGGAGCAAGAATATCGCTGACCAGGAGACGCTGAACGCCATAAGCGTGAGCAGACTTCATTCCGGCGGGATGATGGGCGAGCTGCGGTTCAGGCACAGCTTTGCGTCAAACATACTCCTTATATCCATGACCGACAGGGAGGGAGTCACAACGCAGAAGGTGGTCTCAACCAGGACGCAGTGGCAGGAGTTCGGGATGAGACTTTGCGGATTTACCACAGAGGAGCTGTGGACACTGTGCAGGAAGACCACACCGCAGGAGCCGGCATTTGCCAGGATTATTTCATATGACACTGGGGAAGAAGTGAGGCGCTATATGGTTTCATTCTGCGTCAACTGGACGGACGAAGCCACCCCCAGCGTCACGGGAGTAAATGGGATAGCGGCGGATGTGTCGGATATGGTAAGAACGTCGGAGAACCAGGGTTGAACGGATCTTCAGATATATTAAGCAGGGGTCATCTCGGAAATTATCCTGTTCCGGTTTATGTCGGTGCTTGCACGCATTTTTCTCAGGAAGCCAGAAACGCGCAGGGCATTCACTGACCTTTCCCAGTTCAGCAGAGACAGAATCCTGAGGCTGAAGTCAGGCCATGCTTTTCAGGTGACCTGAAGAGGTCCAGGCCCACATCCATCGGAGGAAGGAGCGGCGCGTATGTCTGTTTCCCATTATTATAAGGAGGAACTGTTTTTCACCCAGGGCTTTGACATTCTGCCGGAGGAGGGCCAGCAGAAGGTAGTGGAGACGCTGGAGAGCAATATGGCTGTGGGAGTGGCCGGGGGCTTTTATGAGGATGGATACCCTATATGCTTTATCAGCCAGTTTGCGCTGAGCAATCTCGGAATGACATTCGCTTCGTTTATGGAGCGGACAAGCGGTCAGTTTCTTAAGGTAGTAAGTCCAAAGGACCGGGACATATTCACGGCGCCATTCAAGGGGAAGGATGAGGTGTACCGTGAGTACAGGATGGTGAACGGGCAGGGGCGGGAAGTGTGGATGTGCGAGTTCCGTACGGAGTCAGAGGTGAGCTCCGGACGGAAGATGTGGATATGCACCATGCGCGTGGTGGATTCGGAGCATCGCAGCAGAGAACTGGCAAGGGAGGCGTTCCTGATGCTCAGGGACGCCTATTTCCGTGTGAGCGCGATAGATCTTTACGCAGATACTGTTACTGACCTTAAGCTGCCGGAGGGCGATATGCCGGACGGAACAGTGGGCCTTAAGGAGGCGGCGTCACGCTGGTGCAGCAGACATGTGCTTCCTGAATACCGGGAGCTGTTTATGGAGGTGCTCTCGCCAAGCTACCTGATGGAGGTATTCGCGGGAGGGACAAATGCACCAATCTCATTTACCTTCGAGGGAAAGGTAGACGGAAATACCCGCTGGATGCGGTCGGACCTGCTGCCGGTGGAGAGCTATGGCCCGGAGGACGGGCGCGTTATGTGGTATATCCGGAACATAACGGAGGAGAAAGCTGCGGAGGCGGAGTTTCAGGACAGGCTGCTGAAGAAGAGCGCAGAGCTGTACGAAGCCAAGGAGGCGCTGGAGAAACTGAACAGGCAGATTCAGGACTCAAATGCCCATCTGCGCAGGACGCTCAGCGAGGAGGAGCAATACCGCCAGGCGATAATCTCAGAGGCAATCCTGGTTTTCAACGTAAACGTGACGAGGAACCTGATAGAAGAGGAGTTTTATGAGATAGTGGACGGCGAGCGCATAGCGGTGCTGCCGATGGTGGGGATGGAGGCGCCCTGCTCAGCCGACGGGTTTTATCGCCGCTGGCGGGAGCTGAAGGTTCTGCCTGAGGACCGGGCAGCACACGAGGAGACGCTCAATATGTCGCGGCTGCTGGAGAGCTACTCCCAGGGGAAGGACGAGATAGTTCTTGAGTACGAGTCGCGTGTGAGCAAGGAGACGCCGCTGGTGCTTCGGCACACGATTCTGCTGACGCGGGATCAGGACAGCGGTGACGTGCTGGCACTGAATAATCTGAAGGACATAACCACGCTCCGCAGGGATGAGCGGGAGACCAGGCGTGCGCTGGCAGCTGCATATGACGTGGCGACAAGGGCAAACAGCGCGAAGACGGATTTCCTGTCGCGGATGTCGCACACCATAAGAACACCGATGAACGCAATAATAGGGCTGACTACCCTCGCAAGAACTCATCTTGACGACAGGGAGAGGACGGAGTCATGCCTGGAAAAGATAGCGGCTGCCGGGAGACAGATGCTGGCGCTGGTGAATGATGCGCTGGATATGAATCTCATAGAGTCCGGACAGGTGCGGCTCGGCAAGGAAGCTTTTTCACTGCCGGGTCTTATGAGGACGGTTGCCAGACTGTTCGATGGGGATGCCAGGGCGCATGGACACACACTGTCAGTCACCTGTGCAAAGCTGGACCACCCAGACGTGGTGGGAGACAGGGCGCGTCTTCAGCAGGTATTGTCGAATCTGGTTTCAAACTCGATAGAGTATACTCCGGACGGAGGGAGGATAAAGTTGGAGCTCCGGGAGCGAAGACCGGAGGAGAGCAGCCTGGGACTTTATGAGTTTGTGTGTGAGGATAACGGAATAGGAATGGACGAGTCGTTCATGACGCGGCTGTTCCGGCCGTTTGAGCGGGCGGAGGATACCAGGATAAACAAGGTGCAGGGAACCGGGTTGGGACTGGCGATTGTGAAGGGCCTGCTTGCCACCATGGGAGGGGATATACAGGTAGACAGCGCCATAGGCAAGGGAAGCCGGTTCGTGGTGACGGTGCCGCTGCAGCTCAGAGAGAGACCGGATGCGGCAAAGGAGGGTGTGGAGAGTCTCCCCGTACGCCGCTATGAGGGAAAGCGG
>CAYPMJ010000100.1:0-7434 GCA_964411785.1 uncultured Oscillospiraceae bacterium | reverse complement strand
TTGTCAATACCCTTTTTTCGATTTTTTTACTTTTTTCTTGACGACCTTGCTTTACTTTGTATTTATGTATTTCGTATGTTTCTTATACTTCTTATGTACTTCTTATGGCTCACAGCGCATATTCCGATTTAAGCGCCCGGATCTCCTGCAAAGCGGCAGACCTGAATCTTTATCGTGATGCGGCTCCCGTAGCTCCCCCTAGGTCCGCTATTTACCCTTGGAGGTTCCCCTATAGTCGGAAATACAGGAAACTCCGTGAAAAATATAACGAAATGTCTTTAAAATTCAAAATGCGTGTGATATAATGCTTGCGGATGTTTGATGGGGTGTCCCAGGTATCAGGGGACGGCTCGTCAAGCGGTTTATTGAAGGTTTATGTTTAATAGGAGGGATTCCATTGGCGAAAGTCAAAACCAGTGTTGCGTTCAGGGGGACGGCGGAGCAGGAGGCGCAGCTTAAGGATGTCATCCAGGAATACAGGGAGACACCCGGCGCGTTGATGCCCGTCCTACAGCACGCGCAGGAGATTTACGGCTATCTCCCCATTGAGGTTCAGACCATGATTGCCGAGGGTCTGGGCGTTCCTTTGGAGGAGGTCTACGGCGTATCAACATTCTATACTCAGTTCTCACTTAACCCTAAGGGACAATACAAGATCTCCGTCTGTCTGGGTACCGCATGCTATGTGAAGGGTTCCCAAGCGATAGCCGACAAAATCAGCGAGATTCTCGGCATTCAGGACGGCGGCTGTACGCCTGACGGGAGGTTCTCCCTCGAGTCCTGCCGTTGCGTCGGAGCATGCGGACTTGCGCCGGTTATGATGGTCAACGACGATGTCTACGGTCGTCTCACGCCGGACATGGTTCAGGGCATACTGGATAAATATAAATGATTCACTATCAACGTTAAGAGAGGAAATAGTATGAAATCAGTCGAAGACCTGATTGCGATAAGAGAAACCATGCGGGACGCCATGTCCCTTCGCGCCGGAGACAGGAATATCCTGGTGGACGGACACACCAGAATTCATGTCATGATGTGCGGCGGTACCGGCTGCACCGCTTCCGGCAGCAAAAAGCTCCAGGCCAAAATGCATGAGGAGCTTGCAAAGCATGGCCTCACTGAGGAGGTCAGTGTGATTCAGACAGGCTGCTTTGGCCTTTGTGCGCAGGGCCCCATCATGATTATCTACCCGGAGGGCGTTTTCTACAGCCGCGTGACAGTTGATGACATCCCCGAGATAGTTGAGAGCCACCTTGTGAACGGCAAGGTTGTTGAACGTCTCCTGCACAAAGAGGAAAAGACGGGACAGGTTGTCACCGCCCTGGCGGATACACAGTTTTACCGCATTCAGCACCGGGTTGCCCTGAGAAACTGCGGCGCTATTGACCCTGAAAATATCGATGAATACATAGCCCGCGACGGCTACGCTGCCCTCACAAAGGTTCTCACGGAGATGACCCCTGAGGACGTCATCAAAACTCTGCTTGATTCCGGCCTCCGCGGCCGCGGAGGCGCAGGCTTCCCCACAGGGCTTAAATGGAAGTTTGCCAGAGCCTACGACAATGACCAGAAGTACGTCTGCTGCAATGCTGACGAGGGTGACCCTGGCGCGTTCATGGATCGCTCTGTCCTTGAAGGAGACCCCCACTCCGTTCTTGAAGCCATGGCAATTGCCGGCTTCACCATAGGCGCCTCCCGCGGCTACATCTATGTCCGCGCCGAGTACCCCATCGCAGTTGAAAGGCTCCGCATTGCCATAGGTCAGGCCCGGGAGTACGGTCTTCTTGGTGACAATATTCTCGGCACCGGCTTCAAGTTCGACATTGATCTGCGCCTCGGCGCCGGCGCCTTCGTGTGCGGCGAGGAGACCGCGCTTATGACATCAATAGAGGGCAAGCGCGGTGAGCCCAGACCCCGTCCCCCGTTCCCCGCTGAAAAAGGCCTTTTCCAGAAGCCATCCATTCTCAACAATGTGGAGACATATGCCAATATCCCTCAGATTATTCTTAAGGGATCTGAGTGGTTTGCTGCCATGGGTACGGAGAAATCCAAGGGCACGAAGGTCTTCGCGCTGGGCGGAAAGATTAATAACACAGGTCTTGTGGAAGTCCCGATGGGCACCACACTCCGTCAGATTGTCGAGGATGTGGGCGGCGGTATTCCACACGGCAAAAAATTCAAGGCGGCTCAGACCGGTGGACCGTCAGGCGGGTGCATACCCGCGTCCTGCTTCGACGTGCCTATGGACTATGACAACCTCATCGCCATCGGCTCAATGATGGGCTCCGGCGGACTCATTGTCATGGACGAGGACAACTGCATGGTGGATATTGCCAAGTTCTTCCTCGCTTTCACTGTAGACGAGTCCTGCGGAAAGTGTACGCCCTGCCGCATTGGCACGAAGCGCATGCTGGAAATTCTCGAGAAAATCACCGACGGCAAGGCCACCATGGAGGATCTGGACAAGCTGGAGGAGCTTTGCTACTATGTGAAGGCGAACTCACTGTGCGGCCTGGGTCAGACGGCCCCGAACCCGGTTCTTTCAACCCTGCGCTACTTCCGTGACGAGTATGAAGCGCACATCAAGGAAAAACGGTGTCCGGCCGGTGTCTGCAAACACCTTATGTCCTTTGAGATTGATGAGACAAAGTGCCGCGGCTGCACCGCCTGTGCCAGGAAGTGCCCTGTAGGTGCCATAACCGGCGCTGTAAAGCAGCCGCACACCATCGACAAGGCCAAGTGCATTAAGTGCGGGACATGTATTGACACATGCCGTTTCGGAGCTATCAGCAAGAAGTAATAAGACAGTTTAAAAGCCTTCAAGGGGGACGGCAATTTTCAGCCGTCCCCCTTGAGTTTTCAGGTGTGACAACTCGGCCCTTCCCTCCGTCTTGCGTTTGAAAACCGTATCACTCCTCCGCACAAAGCGGGTAGAAATAAGCCGTGAGCAGATCCACACAGGCGCCGTATGACTGCATACCAAGCTCCTGCCCCTGGACCTTGAGAAAACTGTCATAGACAGATTCCGAAACCTCTGTCACCTTAGTCTCGAACTGATCCCAATAGGCACTGTTATCCTGCCAATCTGTGCGCATAAAACCGGTGATTTCCGCGCTGAGCTCGCGCCACGATTCCTTATCAGCACGGTAGAGGGCATTCATTAAATAGATGCTCCCAGACAGAAACCCCGAATATGTATACACTGTGTCACCGCTTGACAGACAGGCGGCTACTCCAAGAAAGTTTGCCTCCTGCTCAGCGTATATGCTGCGCTGGTGGGCCAGCTCATGGGCGATGGTAAACGGGATAAGACACCCCGGCGCGTCAATGTTGATATTTGACTCACCGGTAAATGGAAAATATACCCCTGTAAATCCCATAAAGCTTGACAGTTTTGAGAAAAGCAGCATCTTCTTGGGCACTCTGGAGGTGCAGGACAGGAATGGGAACTCCTCCGACAGCTCGTCATATATGGACGTGGATCGTGAGAGCACACTGTCAAGGTCCTCCGCGTAATGTCCATCCTCATCGCGCTGTACTGTCCCGGCAAGCTGCGACGCATTTTTCACAAAATACGCCGTGACGGTCTTCAGTTCCTCGACAGACACCGGCGAAACGGAAATGCTGCTCTTGTCGGCGAATGAGTCGGCGTGGTAATCTATGCCCAGGAGCCAAAGATACGCGCTGAATATGTAGAGTACTGTCAGAAGCAGAACTCCTGTCCTTTTCAAGGCAGTGATCAGCTTCCTCCCGTCCCTGACAACACGTATTACCGAGAGGACAATGTAGACAATAAGGAAAACTCCCAGCGCCACATACATAAGCTCCATGACCGAAAACGGTATCAGCGAGCACACTGTCCCAAGAATATCCTTGGCTGGGCGCGAAAATCGTCTGACCGCATTATTCGCAAGCTCCCTGCTTCGGGAAAAGAACACAAAAAGCACTATTGCCAAGGCGGGCGGCGCTGATGCTATGACCCATTTCAGAGCCGCGGGGATTCCCTTCTTCTCCGGCCTGTCACCCATATGCGCTGCCTCCTTAAATCCTCGTTAAACCGTATTGGCCGCTGGAAGTAACGACCGGGAAAGCATTTATACGTAAGCCTTTAAACTCCCTCATCATTCTCTTCCCCCTTCGCCCTTATACCATGAAGCGAAGTGAAACCATGAAGCGAAGCGAACTGGTATAATTGGTCATGCACCATCTGTGCGGTCTTAAGTAATGTATAATAACTGGATTGCAGTTATTATAGCACAGTTTGCAGGAAAATGCGCGTTGAAACAGTTTTTTTAAGGAATCTCCCGAAAATTGTCGAGAGCAATTTAAATGAGCTTTTCATGAAAAGGTGCGAAGGCGCAGGAATACCGTAAGTATTAAAGCCTGAGAGCGCATTTCCGGCTGGAAAGCCAAGCTAAACTTAAGTGGCGCATCTGATCAGAACTTCCTCAATCCAAAAAATACCAGAGCAGCCGCTCTGCGGCTGTTCCGGTATTCTCGGGCGTGCAAACCTATGCACCTTTGCCTTTTCTTATCTTTATTCCCCTTTAGCCCAATATCAGCGTATTAATACTCTCAGTCAGGTCTATCACATCAGATCTCGGAGTTAAAAAGCTCGCTTCCCCGTTTATGAGTACAAGACAGTTCTCACCGTCATACCTCAGAATGCTCACCTCAACCTTCGGCCAGGCGGCATTTTTCTGGTAAAATACAAGTCCCAGCTCCTGGGCAAGGTTCGATGTCTCGCCGGCTCCGCTGCCGGCTGAAGAGAGGGAGTCAATACTGTCAAGCACATCCTCAGCGCTGTCCTCCCGTTCGCCGTCCAGAGTCCAGTACTCATCTTCCTCCTCGTTTCCGTCATCATCTGTTACGGTCTCTGTGCAGCTTTCAAAGACATGCGTCTCGCCGTCCAGAGTGGCCTCGAACCTCGTCACCTCTTCCCAGTTCATTGACAGAACCTGTGTGGGAAGGAGGCCGTCCAATGTGGCAGCGATGAGCTTTGATCCTGTGGAGGCGCTTATGATATAGACCATTCCGGATCCATACACCCTCGCGTAACGGCCCTCGTCTGTCTCGCTCCCAAGTTCAAGGGTGAAGCTCTCTTCGCTCGTATTACCATCTTCATCTGTCGCTGTGTATCCGACGCATACAGTGGTCGGTTCGTCAAACCCGTAGTCTGATACGGCTCCGCTGCCCTTGTAGTCCACGCATTCAAGCCATGAAAGGCCGGTCATGTTGGCTAGAAGCGTATCCACCAGCCCGGTGTCCAGTGGAACATACGACTTCCCGTCCCTGGCAAACCATATGAATGTGTCGCTGTAGGCCAGATCGCCATCTTCATCCAGCACAATCTCCAGATGACGGTCAGCTGCTGTGTCGATCGTCAGACTCTCTGCACTGCCCATTGCCGGGATGGTCTCCATCTCCACCGTACCATAAAGGCCGCAGGTGAAAGCGTCCAGCAGACTGTCCTCCACCAGATACACGTTCCCGTCACCAATGCTGACGTAACGTTCTCCGCCCATCGCTGTTTCATCTCCGAAGCTTATCTCCACCACGGAATCTGCCGTTATTGTCACCACTGCCTCAGGCTCATCAAAACCGTACTCGTCAAGATCCTCCGGCTCCACAATCGTCTTAGTGGCTTCAAACTCACAAACCTCCGACAGCATATTATCCAGGAGATCACCGTTCACCGGAAACGCGTCGTCCTCCGTCCAGAACCAGCCATCCTGCGTCCGTGTAAAGGAATCCGTCTCCCCCGACCACAGCCAGGAAAAGCCTGTGACGCTGTCAGGATCAACTGACAACGGTGTCACGTTTCCCTCTTCCACCTGATCCTGCGTATCGTCGAGCTGGATATTGCGTGCAACCAGGACTCCACAGCAGACCAGCACCAGAACCAGAAGCAGCAAGCAGAGCTTTTTCCCACGCTTCATGCGCGTCTCCTCCTTACATAGATCACAACTCCAATGCACAGATACATCAGAGGGAGAACACCCAGTACCATCAGCTTGAAGAGCGATGCCGTTCCGCTGTCCATCGTCAGGTATTCGTAATCCAGGCTCTTCGCGTGAATGGAGAGATCGCTGCCCTCCTGCCGGCACATCCAGCTGACTGCATTCAGGAAGAAGTCCTGATTTCCGCCCGAAACCTGCAGATTCACGTCATCCTGCAGCAGCATACTGGAGGATACCCACACTATGCGGCTCTCTCCTCCGTCAGCCAGGGTGTCTGTCACGGCCACTCCCAGAGCAAATGGGCCGTCAATGTCTCCGTCCTCCCGCTCATAGGTAGAGATCTCATAGCCTGCGACCTTGGAAATAGCGGCGCTGGATGTCGAGAGCAGCTCCGTGATAATCACAGTCCCAGGGCGCGTATCTGCCTCAACGATACCCTGACCAACCGGCAGCAGCACATAATAACCGTTCTCCAGCAGGGGGTCCGTTATGTCATGTGAATTTATATCCGGAAGGAGATAGAGAGGCACTCCCCAGATGTAATTTCTCTGATTGCCCTCAACCACTATTCCTTGGACAGCCTCTACGCCGTAACCGGCCATGAGATCCGCCAGATTCGTCAGATTCTCATCCTGAGGCGGGTCGGTGATGAGAAACATACTGCCGCCGCCCTTCAGATAATCGCTCAGCAGCTCCTCCTCACGCTCCGATATGTCGCTCTGAGGCGCTATTATGAGCACAGCATCCGCGTCCTCCGGCACAGCCTCCAGGGTGAGAAGTGACAGGCTGTCTGTCTCAATGTTCTCCTGTTCCACCGCATTGGCAAAGGTATCCGAGAGGTCGGACTCGCCGTGCCCCGAGAGCATATATATTTTCGCGTCCGCCTCCTTCACCACATAGTCAATGGCTGATGTAATGACGTTCTCTCCATCGAAGCTCTCGGTATACTCGCCTGTATAATAATAGTAGGTGTCATACTCCACCACAAAGATATCCGACACGTCCACATAGCGGTAGCGTGTTCCGGACTCCACTACAAGTGAGTTATTAGAGGCGCTGCTCTCAAGCCCATACTGACGAAGAAATCCAGGGTAAGCATCAGGATCACGCTTCAACACAGTAAGATGGCTGCTCAGAGCCTCATATCGGTCGAGCAGGAGCCCCAGAGTGTCATTCTCGTTGCCGGACTGGACAATCCAGTAGATTGTAACATCCTGCGTCAGATCGCCCACAAGCTTCTCGGTCTGGTCTGAGATAGAGAAAAGCTGATTTGAAGTTGCGTCAAGCTTTGTTATTCTCTCAGGCAGCCCACTGACGAGAAGATTTGCCGCAACGGCAATCGCAATGACTATGAGCGCTGCGGCGACGCTGTAGCCGCCCGCACGGAAAGCCCTCGTCCTGAATGAAGCTTTAAGCCAGCCCTTTTGCCGCTTTTTCATCTTTTCCGGCTTTTCCATCTTTTCCGGCTTTT
>CAYPMJ010000099.1:2341-7529 GCA_964411785.1 uncultured Oscillospiraceae bacterium | reverse complement strand
ATTCTTTTCAACCGTTTTCCAGACACTGTAATCGTAGACGCTGACGGTCACGGAGAGGTTCACAGCGCCCGTCATTGCCGCGCTCCGCTCAAAGGTCTCAAGGTCGACGGTATAGAAGTTGTTCCCGCTGTCATAGGCGTAGAGTGTCTCTGTGCCATCCTCCCCGGTAATCAAAGCAGATGCGACAATGGGCGCGGGGGCCTCATCCTCAGAGTCCTCCTCGGGCATTTCAGATTTTACCATCGTGGCCACGCTCGGGTCATCCATCGGGAAGGATATCCATTGGAGCTGCGTTTCATCGTAAGCATAGAAAAGGCGCTCACTATCCAGGACGGTGACAGTACACTGGGCGGAAGCACCGCTGGACAGCGTGGCTGTGATTGTGGCAGTGCCGGCTGACACCCCGGTCACAACGCCGTCTGCAACTGTCGCAACGTCTTCGTCGGAGCTTGACCAGGTGACGTCACCCTCAACTTTGGCTACAGACACAGGCAGGAGGGTGGTTTCCAGAGTTGTTGTGTTACCCTTTACCAGCGCTGTTTTCGAGGGGATTGACACGCCGGTGGCGTTTACAGATTCGTCCACCTGAGGCTCTTCAGCGCTCTCATCGGCGGTGTAGAGACCAGCAAGGGAGACGCCGGTGGCTATTGTGCCAAGGGACGTCACTGAGCCGGTGCCCTGATCCACAAGGTAGAGTCCGCTTGTGTAGTCCATGCCAGCCTGCGCCCAGAAGAGCTTTTTTGTTTTATAGTCGTAGTGCATGGACTGGCAGGTGGGCTCGTCCTGAGCAATGCCGGTGCTTCCAATCTCACAAAGTTCATACTTCCCACCATTGCAGGTTATCTTGACCAGATTACCGCTGCTGTCCACCGACCACAGGACACCGTCACTGTCGGCTGCCAGCGTTACAAGGAAGCGATCCGCCTCGTAGACCTCGGTCAGTGCGCCTGTCACGGTATCCATCTGGTAGAGGTTTGTCTTGCTCCCGTTGTCCATGGCCACATAGAGCACGCCGCTTTTGTAATCAAAGGTCATATCCCGGACATTTCCGCTCACCTGTTCAAGCATCTCATAGGTGCTGTCCAGTTTCCCGGGCTCAGCTTTTAGCATGTAGAACTTGTAATTATATTCACCGGACCAGTCCTGCGCATAGGCGTAGAAGTCGCCGTCATAGTAAGCGCCAGCCATGATCAGCCAGGAGGTGTCCTCACTGGTATCTGAAGCGGAGTCGGTCACTGTAACCTTTTCAAGGTTCGATGGGTCAAGAGAGTCAAACGTCGTCCAGCAGGTAAGATCATAGCCTGTGGACATGTCCTGAACCATATAGCCTCCAAGGGTTACGTCGGCATCCACAACCGTAATTTTCACAGTCTTTGTGATCGTTTTGCTTTCTGTCACCTTAACGGTGACTGTAAGCGTTGTCTCACCCTCGGCAACACCGGTCACATTGCCTCTCTCATCGACGCCGGCAATGCTGCTGTCATATGTTGTGTAGGAAATTCCCACCGGACGTGCGTTCCATGGGGTGTACCCAATCTCTGAGGATACAATGCTCCCCACAGGCACCTGGAGCGACGCCGGCGCTGTCACATCTGTCACCGTGGCATAGTTGACTGTGGGTTTGTTAGTATCCGACGTAACCTCGTGGAGACCCAGGTTGTATCCACCGTAGGAGCCTATGTAGGCCAGCGCCAGGCAATTCGCAGAACCAGCGTCAATCCAGTGGAGAATGCCAACCGTGTCTGAGAGATAGAGGCACTTATCATCATAGGACCAGGTCAGAGACTCTGAGCCGTAGCCATAGAACGCACCTTCAAAGTCTGAAAGAGGTGCAGCCTTCGTGCCTGACAGCCCGTCTTCAGTCAAGGTGAAGCTCACAAGCGCGGGAACCCCATTATAATACTCATCATAAGCATATACAACTGAGTAGAAGTTTCCGCTGCCGTCAATGGCCAGATTGGCTACCGTAAAGGAGTAATCATCGGTGTATGTCGGGAGCTCCGCAACAGTCTCCGTTGCGCCGTTGGCCGGGTTCACCCGCACAAGATAACAGGAGTAGCCCCACCACCCATTCGACACCTGAAGAACTGCGTATAGGTGGCCATCACTGGGACTTAAGGCCATGGCGCTCAGTGCTCCGCCTTTGGCGCTGCTGTTGACGCCAAGTCTCGTACCCTGCATGGTCACGGGATCAAGCTCCCAGAATCCGCCATCCGTATCGAAGGCGTAGACGTCGCCGTCGGCATAGGCAGCCGCTGTAAAGTAGCCGTATGACGAGGGAGCCGTCTGAGAGTCGGTGATGGCGCTTGCTTTGGCTGCCTTCGTTGCATCAAATCTCAGCCAGGACATCTCGTCCAAGCTGAAGCTCTGAAGCTCGGCTTTAAGGTCAAGAACTGTGACTGTGCATGTGTCTTCTTTTCCGCCCGCTGTGGCGGTGACAGTGACTGTGCCGGACTTCTTTGCCGTCACAACACCCGCATCGACTGTGGCGATGCTCTCATCGGAGCTTTTCCATGTCACCTCGCTCGTATCCGCATAGTACGGAGTGGCGCGAACCTCCAGAAGCTCCTCGTCTCCGGGGAGGAGCGTGACGGAAGCCGGGACTATCTCAAGTTCGGTGACATCGCTCTCCGCGTCGTCAAATACTCCCACGTCGGGAGATGGCTTGAAGAGACCCACAAGCTCACTTGAGAGGGCTGTCTCAGTCTCCCCCTTCACAGCTCCCGTCTTCTTGTCGAGCTTGAAGAAGCTGTTTACAGTGAAGTGATAGCTGTAGTCTGAATAATCAATGTAGGCGCCTCCGCCGTAGGATGCCCAGTAGAGGGTGTCGGTGGTGTGATCCACAGTCATGGACTGCAAATATCCCGAGCCATTATACATGTTGCAGCCTATGGTCTCACCAGTGCTGCCAACGTAAGTGGCAGTGCCTGTGGTGCTGTCCACCTTGTAGAGCGATGCTGTTCCGCCAGTGTATTTGTAGCTTGACTCGTCGTATACACTGTAGAAGTCAAGTGCATAAAGCTGGCCGGAGTTATCGCAGGCAAGGGTGATGAGCTGATGGGTCGCGGCGTCCGCGACAGTTTTAAGACCCGTTACCGCAAGGGCCATGTCGTTGCCGTCTGAATCCTTGGCAATCTTGCCTGTAAGGATGTCCAGAGCCAGGATGGTCCCGCTGGGGGCTTCTTCAGTTTCATCTGTGAGCAGGTAGAGTGTCTTGCCCACCCGGTCAAAGGCCATGTCCAGAATAGTTGGGTAGTCCTGGAGTGACGTGTCATTAAGGACGCTCCTCGTCCAGGAACCGGCCTTGATGGTGTATATTACGTTGTTGTCGTCCACTGCGATAATGTAACCGTCCACATACTCTGCGGCCGTGATTGCACTGTCGCCGGCGTAGCTGTGGCGCAGGATGTCATCGGCAGTTTCAAAGGAGTACCAGCCGTTGTATGCATCCGTTGACTCATAGGCAGTCTCCCCGTTATAGTCCGTGTAGGAGATAGTGGCCGAACGGAGGTAGACGTAGAACTGGTCAGCATCTAGGCCCACGTCGCCCGGATAGGAGACCTTGTAATATGTCTCGTTGCAGCCGTAGTCGCACACAACCACCATGAAGCTCTCCTCGTAGTCCTGTCCTAAGTCTAGGAAAAATGTCTTGCTCTCGCCATTTTCCGACTTTGTGCCCTCAACATTGAAGGACTCTATGATGCCGCCAGCGGAGTTCAGGGTGAAAAGCGCGGCAACATCGTAATTGTCCTTGACAGTAATCTGAAGATACCGGGAATTCTCCCCCTCCATGGCAAACTTCTTAATTTCCGCCACAGGCGCCTCGGTGTCGATTACGACGGGGATTGTGATGATATTGACGGTATTGGCCGTCTGCTCCTCAGCACTATCACTCAGACTCTGCACCCCGTAGCCGGTTATGGTCAAAGTCAGCTTGTCGCCGTTTTCTACGCCAGCTTCCTTCATCGCGTCGCTGTCGAAGAAGTCTTCAATATAATCCGAGTAGATGAACGGGTAGTTTAATCCGTAGGAACTCAGATAGTAGCTTTTGCGGACCTGGTCGGCTGTGTATTCAGCAAGGGGTTCGTCTTCCCCTTCCTTCGTCCACGTAAAGACGATCTTCTCAGCGTTTCTCAGCATGCCGAGATAGGCCTCGCTCATGTAGTCGTAGGTGCCGTCGCCATTCGGTGACAGGACGTTGTGGGCCTCGTCATATTTCTCGTCCAGGTACGGGCTTATTCCCAGAAGCCCGCCGTAGTCGTTGCCCTCCAGGTCTGTCCAGATAACGTCCATATAGCGGCTGTAGACCATGTCGTCAGAGTCGTCATAGTACCAGCCGGAGTCAAAGAGCGGTGCACTCGTCCAGTCGCCATAGAAGCCCATAAATGGCAGGGACAGGTCAACGCCGTTCTCATCTGTGGGAGTGCATGTCACATAGCCCTCCACATATATTCCGTTGGGAAAGTTTTCCACCAGGTAGGCTTTGTCGGAATCGCTGAGTTTAACAGTGACCTTGACCTCAACACCCCCCGCTGGAACATACACCTTGCTGTATTTCTCGTAGAGGACCTGCACATCTGCTGTGTCAAAGTCCGTCACGGGCTCGGCAAGGCCCTTCATCGGCCCCTCTTCATCTGTCAGATCCTCATCATAGTTTACCTTATCGAGATAATACTGGATATCTTCAAGGGTAAGCGTCTCGATTGGATCAGTCTCTCCAACTATTTCGAAGGAGACATCCCCGTCAAGCACATAGCCTGTCTCCATCATGAAGTTGTACCCACCGTAGGAACTGGCTGTCTCTGTCAGGAGAGATGCGTCCAGAGTATAGCTTATGTCCTCATCAGATAAGTTATTGATGGTGAAGGTGAAGCTGAACTCATCGCCTATCTCGTCCCCGAGGGACACCTTTGGCGTTCCCTCCTCGTCGCTTCCGTTATCTTCAACTGTCAGATAGGCCGGTGACGTGACAGCGTCATAGACGTTTGCAACGCCGGATCCCTGTACACGGGGCGAATAGAGCACTCCCTCCGTGTTGACGGCTGGAGTTGCCGTTGACATGATGAGCGCCTGTGCCACATTGTGATACCAGGCGTCCTCGGATTCCACCGTGCCGGCCTCAACCGCAGCAGCGGCCTCATCAGCGTGCTTATCCTTGAGGTACTCCAGCACAACGGCGCTCATGCCG
>CAYPMJ010000099.1:0-2331 GCA_964411785.1 uncultured Oscillospiraceae bacterium | reverse complement strand
ACATGATGAGCGCCTGTGCCACATTGTGGTACCAGGACTCCGCGTCACCGGAGGCTTCAGCCTCTTCTGAGTGCTCAGCTTTGAGGTACTCCAGCACAACGGCGCTCATGCCGGCTATGTGCGGTGTGGCCATGGATGTGCCGCTGTAGGTGTCATATTTGCCACCGTCAACAGAGGAGTAAATCATCCCTCCGGGTGCGGCCACGTCAGGCGTCAGCTCAAGGTTCGGGGAGACGCCCCATGAGGAGAAGGAGCTTATCTGTCCGGCGGTGGCGTACTCAAGCTCCATAAGTTCGCCTTCTGCCGGGACTGTGAGCTCACCGACGCCGTCATCACCTGCGACACTGCTCAGTATTTCGCCGGAGACCTTGCTCACGAAGATGCCCGGCACGGTGCCGGCCTGACCTTGCATGTTGATGAGTGCGCCATCCACATTGTCGTAAACAATGCACGCGGTGACCCCTTGGTCTGTGGCGAACTGCAGCTTTTCAAGAAACGAGATAGTCCCTCGCTGGACAACGGCCACCTTGCCACTGACGTCAAGTCCATCGTAGTCGCTCTCTGCACCGACACCCGGAACCATCACGTAAGTCAGAGTCTGTCCTGCAAAGGTTTCGAAGCTGTCGATATCGTAGGAGGTGTTCACGTCGGTGTAGGCCAGCTTTTCGTCATTAACCTTTATGTAGGGGCTTTTCTCAGTCACGTTGTCCACACTTGCAACGACCGTAGCGCCGGTATAGGTGGCCGGGGAGGACATCGTGGAGTTGTCAGGGTTTGATGTGAAGTCCACATCTGTCCCCAGTGCGTTGCCGGAGGCTGCGGAACCGTTGTTGCCGGCGGCAATGGAGACGATCATATCGTGGCTTGCGATCTGGCTGTAGACAGCATCGGAGGCTCTGGCGGCATCTTCATCCGAAAAGTCGGAGGTGTTGAAGCCCGCAGGGGAACCCAGCGACAGGTTCACCGCGTCAACACCCAGCACAAAGCAATCCTCCAGTGCAGCGACGATGTCGTCCATGTATGCCCCGCCATTTTCGCCGAAAACCTTCATTACAACAATCTGCGCGTCCGGCGCAACGCCGATGACGTCGTTGCCGTCGGCGCCGTGGTACTTGCCGTCCTCGCCCTTATCTCCCTTGTTTGCTGCGGCAATGCCGGAGACGTGGGTGCCGTGGTCGCCCTGGCTGTCATTGTCGTGGGTTACGTCAAGATCCTCATCCACGTAGTTAAAAGCGTAAGGCACCTTGGCGCTGCGGTAGAGGTCATCCGCTGTGAGCCCGGAATACAGCTTTGATGCTTGGAGCTTTGAGATCACCTCATCTGTAAGGTCATCCTTTGTCATCGTGCCATCGCCGGTATCAGGGTCGGCAGCGAAGGCCGGGTGATCCAGGTCAAGGCCCGTATCTATGACCGCAATCTGCATACCGGCTCCGGTATAACCCAGCTCTTCCCATACACGGGAAGAGCCGAGTGTGTTCTGTGTTGCGTACATCTCGGGGGATGCGGTGTCAGCGTTACTCATGTCCTCAGGTACGCTGTACGTTGGAACGACAAACGCACTCTTCACAGCACGAAGCTCCCGTACGCTCTCCAGCATACCGTATGGGATCTCAACAGACAGTGCGTTCACCGCCACCTGGTAGCGGTAACGGACCTCCACCTGAGTGGCCTCGTATGTGGATCGGCTGCCTGAATTTCTTGTCGCGGTGTAGCTCTCCGCGGCATTGTTCATCTGCTCAATCAGGCTCTCCTGCTGGTTGGCGATTTTTGCGGACGCCCGGCGCACGGCGGAGGTGTTGTCCGCAATATCCTCGGTGGTAAAGCCCTGATCCAGCAGAGCTTCTTCCCCGTCAAGCAGCACGAAGACGCGAACCAATTCATCTTCATCGTAGCTCTGATTGGCTCCTGTCACGGGCTCCACAGTCCCGTTCGCCTTTTTAAGATCCAGGCCCTCGGGCTTTTCAATCTCCGTGACAATCACCCCGTCGGAGGAGACGTTCTCGCTCATGGGCGGGAGATTCTCCGCAAGGGCATTTTGTACGTAAGCCACATCCACAGCACTGTCAGCGGAGTCCATCTCACCGTCAGTCTGTGGTGCAGCAGTGTCGCCGGCCACGGTGGCGAACGCTGCCGCAGGCAGCAGTGTCGTGACAATGGCCAGTACCATCAGCACAGATAAAAGCTTTTTTACTTTTTTCATGTTCTCTCCCTATCTTTTTTACCTGTCTCACAGGCCCAGGAAACGGACCAGAATGGTGGCCATCTGGGCGCGGGTTGCGTTATCCCGGGGCATCAGGGCGTCCGCGTCATTGCCGCGGATGATCCCCTCGG
>CAYPMJ010000098.1:0-7563 GCA_964411785.1 uncultured Oscillospiraceae bacterium | reverse complement strand
GCGTCCGATAAGATCATCTGCCCGGACATTCTTCAGCTCAAAAAACAGCGGGTGGTGTGAGACAATAAGCTGCGAGCCCTGTTCCACTGCCTCCGCTATGACATCTTCTGTTATGTCCAGTGCCAGCACCATATTCCGGACCTCTGACATCGGGTCACCGACAAGTAAACCCACGTTGTCAAAATCCATTTTTCTGTCGACAGGCGCAAGCTCGTTCAGCGCCTCATATATTCTGTTAACTGTCACCATAATACCTTTTCATCCCTCCAGCTCTCCAGCCTGCTGATCAGTTCCGTTTTGTAAGCAAATCTCGCTGGGTTTTTCGTGTTGCCGCATTCCATGCCGGAAATCTCATGTCGAAGCCTTCCAAGAAGAGTATCTAAATACGCAGGAAGAAGGGGATCATGGCGTTTACAGAGCGGGTCAAGCAGAAACGACTCAAAAGCAGAACCATGTGCCGTTCCACCGGTGACGGAAAATGCCGCGTAATAATTCCCACCGTCCTCAGCAAGCACTGCGTCAAGCGGACCGAAGCCATGACAGGCCAGCCATGCGCACAGCGGTTCAACCTTGGATTGAGGCTGGAGGATGACCCGGGCATTTCTGACCCAGGCTGAAGGCGAGAGGATAGAGATCATGGTCTCCCCGCCCATCCCGGCGAGAATGACTTCGTCAAAGCCGTCATCTATCCCGGAAAGCCCGTCTGTAAGAAAAAACTCAATCCTGGTAGAGAGATCCAGCCTCTCGGCAGTAGACTGCGCCCTTGCCAGCGGGCCTGGGCGAAGGTCAGAGGCCGCCGTCCGCCGGGCTCCGCGCAGGGTAAACCACGCCGGAAGAAGCCCGTGATCAGTCCCAACGTCCAGAACAGACCCGGAGCCATCTGTCAGAGAGGCAACTGCGGCAAGACGCCTTGAAAGCTTCACGCTGTTCACTTCTTCCAAGTAATACACCTCCAGAACATGCAAAATGACCGCCAGGCGCGGTCATTTTGCATGTCTCAGTACAAGTTACGCGTTTACGTTCTGACTTACGAAATTGTTAAGGGACTCCAGGAACTTGTCCGCGTCCACGCCGTGTACAGCGCAGGCCTCTTCAATGCTCTCACCGCTGGCCATAGCGCAGCCAAGGCAGTGCATCCCAATGGATTGGAACAGCGGCGCGGCTTGAGGCGCGACAGACATGACCTCGGAAATTATAGTCTCTTTAGTAAAAGCAGCCATAATCGATGACCTCCTTAAAAAATCTCTGCCCACCTATTATAACCGTATCAGGTGCTGATTTCAAGACTAAAAATGTTTTGACATTGGAAAGGAGCAAATTTAGGGCGCCGTCCGGAAATAACGGCTGCTTGAGAGCCCGGACGGAAAAAGAGTCGCCGCAAAACCGCAGCGACTCTTTTCAAGCGCGTTGAAAGAAGCAATGACAGGTGTGCTCTGATTAGCCGCGTTCCCTCATCTTGGCGAAGCACTCGCTGCAGTAAACAGGCTTATCGGATCTGGGCTCGAATGGGACTCTGGCCTCGCCTCCGCAAGCAGCGCATACAGCTGTGAAGTACTCCCGCGGACCGCGGGCGGCGTTTTTGCGCGCGTCACGGCAGGCCTTGCAGCGCTGAGGCTCGTTCTGGAAGCCGCGCTCAGCATAGAACTCCTGCTCACCAGCGGTGAAAATGAACTCATGACCGCACTCTTTGCATACTAATGTCTTATCAGCGTACATAATGGACCTCTCTTTTTGACAAATGTCGCCCTTAGGGCTCTGTATTTGCGTCAGCATATGCTGAAAACGCCTGAAATTAGATGAGCTGCGAGAGCTTCTTACGGATTCGCTGTACAGCATTGTCCACGGACTTCACCGTCCTGCCGGATTTCAGGGCAATGTCGGCGTAAGATAAACCCTCCAGATAATAGTGTAAAATCTCCCTTTCAAATTTGGAAAGCAGCGGGGAGGATATGCATTCATCCGTCAATTCTTGAAAAATCACAAGTTCTTCAGGATCGCGCAGACAGGTTCGGGACAGGGCCGATTCGTCAAACTGAGGAGATTCAATCGAGATAGAGTCGTTGAGAGGTCCGTGTTTGAGTCTTGACGCTGACTTTATCGCCGTATATAACCGGCTTCGAATACAACGTTCTGCGTAGGTTCTAAAGGAGGTGTCCCGGTTCGGAGTGTAGCGCCGTATAGCGGAGAGGAGACCGAGCATTCCCTCTTGCATGAGATCTTCACTGTCCCCACCCGCAAGAAAGAATGGGCGACAGGAGGCGCGAACCAGAACGGAATATTTTACGATCAATTTTTCTTCTGCCGAGCTGTCTCCAGCTACGGCGGCACGCAAAAGCGCTTCGTCTGAAGAGAACTCGTTGTCAGCCATATTAATCCCAATATTATGTCTAAAATGTAAACACATTATACAAATCTTTTACGAAAATGTCAAGGGCAAATAGCAAATTTTTTGTATATTGACAGAAAAATGTGGAGGAAATCTCTGACAAAGCCACAGAGAAAGGTTTTGGCACACATAGAAACGAAAAACTGCATAAACGGTGCGGATACTAAACATGCACAACGAAGCAGGGGACACAGCCGAACAGAAAACAAAGAAATCAGCAGCGACACTTCAAGAGAGGAGAGAACATCTCTGGCAAGGTCAGACAGATCATATGATGAAGGGGAGAGAAGTCTGCGCAGCATCTTTGTCTGGCGGGGCTAAGCCGAGATGCTCGTATGCCTTGCTGGTAACACAGCGGCCTCTGGGTGTGCGTGTAATAAAACCCTGCTGCATCAGGAACGGTTCATAGACATCCTCAATAGTGACGGGATCCTCATTTACCGTGGCGGCAATTGTATCCAGACCCACAGGGCCCCCATTGTAGCGTTCGATAATGTTTCGAAGAAGACGCCGGTCGATCATATCAAGTCCGCACTGGTCGATGTCCAGCATGTGAAGAGCCTTGTCCGCAGTGGGACGAGTTATTACTCCACTGCCCATTACCTGTGCGAAATCGCGGACACGCCGCAGAAGCCTGTTTGCAATGCGTGGAGTGCCGCGGCTGCGGGAGGCGATCTCCATAGCTCCGTCCGGTTCAATTTCGACATTCAGTATTTCCGCAGACCTCTGAACGATTTTCTTCAGATCTGCTGGAGTGTAGAGTTCAAGCTTCAGGTCAATGCCAAATCTGTCACGTAGGGGGGATGAGAGCTGTCCGGAACGGGTTGTGGCCCCTACAAGAGTGAAGGCTTTAAGTTCCAGACAGATTGATGTTGCAGCTGGGCCCTGACCAATAATAATATCTATGTGACGGTCCTCCATAGCCGGATACAGAATTTCTTCCACAACGCGGTTCATGCGGTGGATCTCGTCAATAAACAGAATATCATTTTCGTTCAGATTCGTGAGCAGAGCCGCCAGATCCTTTGGCTTTTCGATAGCGGGACCAGAAGTTTTGCGGAGTGTGGAGCCCATCTCATTAGCGATGATTGCAGCGAGAGTTGTCTTCCCCAGCCCCGGGGGACCGTGGAGGAGAACATGATCCAGCGGTTCACCGCGCTGCTTGGCGCCTGCGATGAAAACAGCCAGGTTTTGCTTCACCTTATCCTGACCTATGTACTCGGATAGAGACCGTGGACGCAGACTGCCCTCATTCCCGTCCTCCTCAGTCAGCGCAGTGGACATCAGGTCTTTTGTCTCTGTTTCAGGAGCTTTGGAATAGTCAATCATGGTCTGACCTCCGGTTTAAGAGTTTTTGAGAACGGTTCTGATGACATCCTCTGTTGTGAGGTTTTCTATGTCCAAGCCGCGAAGAGCAAACGTTATTTCAGACGGGGAATACCCCAGGACAGAAAGCGCGGAGGTTACGTCAGCCAGCTTCTTTGTCCCACTGGACAGATTATCCTGAACTGGCAGTGAAGCAACAGCGCCGGAGGGTGAGTCTTTAGACAGCTTGTCCTTCAATTCGAGTATTATTCGCTGGGCAATGCGTTTTCCAACCCCAGGCACGGAGGTAAGAAGTTTCTCATTTTCAGTTGCCACAGCCAGAGCAATACCTTCAGCAGTTGCGCCTGACAGGATGGACAGCGCAGCTTTTGGACCGATTCCGGACACGGAGAGCAGAAGCTCAAAGCACCGCTTTTCAACCATGTCAGAAAAACCATACAGGTCAAAGGCATCCTCTTTTATGTTGCAATAGGTGTAAAGACGGGCCTTTTTGCCTGTTTCCAACCGTGACAGAGTGCTGGCAGATACATGGCACAAAAAGCCCACGCCGCCGACGTCCACTACTGCTATCCCGGTTTCAAGAACGGACACATTTCCCTCTATATAGTAGAACATACATCTCCTCCAGCAATATTCAAAAGTGACCCGGCAAAGCGTGAGTGGCAAATAGCCAGAGCCAGGGCGTCTGAGGCATCGTCGGGCTTTGCTGCGGAATCCAGGTTCAAAAGCCGACGAACCATCTCCATCATCTGACGTTTGTCTGCACGTCCATAGCCGCATATAGCCTGCTTTACCTGAAGCGGCGTGTACTCAAAAAGAGGCACGCCCCACTCCTCACAGGCAAGAAGTATGACACCTCTCCCGTGGGCGACGGATATGCCGGTTGTTATGTTGGTGTTGAAAAAGAGTTCCTCCACCGATACGGCCCCTGGCTTGAAGGTATCCAGAAGTTCCAGCACATCCCGATGGATTTGCGCGAGACGTGTCGCCAGCCTGAGGCCAGCCTGGGTAGTGATCGCCCCGCAGGCAACGGTTTTCAAGTTCCGGTCAGTGTCATCGATGACTCCGAAGCCAACGGTAGCAATACCGGGATCGATTCCCATAATAACCAGAGTGTGTCCCTCCTGTCTCTGCGATCCGCGCAGCAAAGCAAAATGGTATCATCGGCCATGCGCTTCATGAAGCAAAGCGAAATGGTATAATTGGCCATGCGCCATAGGCGCGGCCTTGAATATGTATAATAGCCGCTCTGCGGCTATTATACCATGGAGCGAAGCGAAATGGTATAATATGGCCATGCGCTTTAAGCGCGGCCTTAAATTATGTATAATAGCCGCTCTGCGGCTATTATACCATATTTCTACATTGACTGCAAGTAACTGTTGAAGGCACAAAATGGGCTGTTACGCATAGACTGTAATGAAGAATCCAAGGACCCTTCAATCTGCGTAAAGGAGGAAAAGAAATGCCTTCAAGGATCAATCCCGGCCCGATAGCCGGGGACTCTCCAGTCCGAGAGGCTGTGTGCGTACACACAAGAAAGATCTATGACTCATGTAAGGATAAAGACTGCATGGAGGATCTTCGAGTCTATCTGACTACCGACTGTCAGTCCGCTGTAGAGAACGCAGTGTCTGTCCGGGCTAAATGTTCAGAGCTGATATGCGCTGTTCCGGAGGTGGAGCCGGTCTGTTTCAACCGAGGATATTATACAGTAGATATCCGTTTTTACTATAAGATCCGAGGCCAGACCATAACAATGAGTGGACAGTCTGTACCCATTACAGGACTCACTACCTGTGAAAAACGCGTACTGCTGTTCGGGAGCGAGGGGAATGCCAAGATATTTACCTCAGAGGACGGCTCTGTATGCAGCGCGGCGAATAAAGGCCTGCCTACCGCGGTAGTGGAGGCGGTAGATCCGATTGTTCTGGATATGAAGTATGTGGATGCCGGACAGTGCGGAGCAGGAGAAGTAGAGGTGCTGGAGGTACCGGAAATGATTGCCGGGAGCTTTGAATCCCCTCTGGTGCTGGATAACTCAGGCCGACGTCTGCTGGTGACGCTCGGGCAATTTACAATTGTACGTCTTGAGCGTGATTCACAGCTCCTTATCCCCGCCTACGATTACTGCATGCCAGACAAGGAGTGCGTTGGCGCAGCCACTGATGATCCATGTACGCTCTTCTCCAGAATAGATTTCCCTGTGAATGAATTCTTCCCACCAGATACTGTCTGCGGACCGGAGGACTATCGGGACTTTGTAGAGGAATCAGCAACGTAATAGACGGTACCTGGGATAAATATGTCGGAGTGCAATTGACATTTGCGGCCTCTTCGATTACAATGACACATATTTTATTGAGCGGGAGGCAAGGCAATGAGTATCAGAATTCCGGACGGATATAAGCCGGTATTGGGTATCTACGAGACACAGAAGGCCATAAGCATATTGAAGCGTTTTTTTGAGGACACTCTGTCGCGGGAATTGAGCCTCATGCGCGTGTCAGCGCCGCTCTTTGTGGACGGCGCCTCCGGCGTAAACGACAACCTGAACGGTGTGGAGCGTCCTGTCAGTTTTGATATCCCGTCCGCAGGGAAGAGCGGCGAGGTGGTCCAATCTCTCGCCAAGTGGAAGAGGCTGGCCCTCCACCGCTATGGCTTTCAGCCCGGGAGAGGACTTTATACAGACATGAACGCCATACGCCGAGACGAGATACTGGATAATACTCATTCGGTCTATGTAGATCAGTGGGACTGGGAGAAGGTTATAACCTGTGAGGAGCGAAATGAGAAGACGCTGAAGGATGCAGTCAGACGTATAGTCCACTCCATCTGCCTCACCGCCGACAAGCTGCGTGAGGAATTTCCCGTGCTTACCGTGCGGCCAATGGAAGATGTGACCTTCATATCAAGCCAGGATCTGGAGGATATGTACCCGTCTCTGAAGCCGAAGGAGCGGGAGAACAGTTTTCTCAGGGAGCATCAGACGGCCTTTATAGGACAGATCGGAGGCAGACTGCGTTCGGGTATTCCGCACGATGGCCGGGCTCCGGACTATGATGACTGGGCACTTAACGGGGATATACTTGTATGGAATGAGACTCTTGGGGAAGCCCTGGAACTGTCATCAATGGGTATACGGGTAGACGAGAGGTCACTTTCAAGGCAGCTCACACAGGCGTGCTGTGAGGACAGGCGGGAGCTGCCATTTCACAGACAGCTGCTTGGAGGAGAACTGCCGCTCACAATCGGCGGCGGTATAGGTCAGTCTAGGCTGTGCATGTACCTGCTGGAGAAGGCCCATATAGGTGAGGTGCAGGCGTCAATCTGGGACGAGGAAACAGTTGAAGCAAGCAGAAAAGCAGGCGTGACGCTTCTGTAAACGAAGGCAGGTGCGGTCCCCGTAATGACGGGGACCGCATTTTTTTAGATAACGTGTCTAAAATTGCAGTCGAAATGCACAAATCCTGCAAGTCAGAGGGAGCAAAAAAGTTTTATTGCAATGAATATGAAAGAACCCACTTGAAAAAATTCAAGAGAGTGCATATAATAGGCCGAAATCAAATGTTTGGGGAGCGGAATAAATGAAAATTCTTTCAAAGATTGCAGCCGGGATTCAGCCATCCGCAACATTGGCAATAACAGCTTTGTCTGCGGAACTCAAGGCACAGGGTGTTGATGTAGCGGGATTTGGAGCTGGGGAGCCGGACTTTCCCACGCCTGACAACATCAAGGATGCAGGCGTTCGAGCCATTGCAGAGGACCGTTCCTATTATACGCCAACGCCTGGTATCATGCCCCTGAGAGAGGCAATTTGCAATTATATGAGCAGGACCTTTCATGTGGAC
>CAYPMJ010000097.1:0-7610 GCA_964411785.1 uncultured Oscillospiraceae bacterium | reverse complement strand
GGAATTATACTGAATCTGCTGTATTTTATCCACCTCAATAAGAAGATGAAAAAAAGCGAACAAAGGCTTTAAAGCATTGAGCGCCATTTATTCCGGCAGACAGCGCTATACGATGGTTTCCTATCTCAGGCTTTAATCTTTAAAAACCGCAGAATAAAATGTCCCGGGCCTCTGCCCGGGACATTTTAATATTATAGGGGACATGTTCATGCCGAGGTGCGGCTTCTTAAGTGTGCGCGGCCCCTCCGGCGAGGAGCTGTCTCGTCTTGCTTATGAGGGACGCTTGCCTCGGGGGCGATGTCATGCCGGGCGTTGGACAGCATGAGCTTCAGACGGTTCTCCTGGTTTACGCGCGTTGCGCCGGCGTCGTAGTCGATGGCTACAATGTTGGCGTCCGGGTATCTGTCCTTTATAGGCCGCATCATGCCCTTTCCGCATATGTGGTTCGGGAGACACCCAAAGGGCTGAGTACAGACAATGTTCTTAACGCCGCTCTCATATAGCTCAACCATTTCGGCGGTGAGCAGCCAGCCCTCGCCCATCTTGGCTCCGTTTCCGATGAAGTCCCGGCAGAGGGTGACGGTGTGTTCAAAGGGTGTGAAGGGGGTGAAGCGGCCGCTTTCTTCAAGGAGCCGGCTGATATCATTCTTTCTGCGGGTGAGATATCTGAAAGCCACTCTGGCAACCACACTTGTGACAGCGCCGGTGCCGTAGAGCAGGTGATCCTCGATGTTGTTGTAAACACAGTAGAGACAGAAGTCCGTAAGTCCCGGCACCACCACCTCGGCGCCCTCTGAGACGAGGAAGGCCTCAAGGTCGTTGTTGCCGAGAGGCGAGTACTTCACAAAGATCTCCCCGACTATGCCGACCTTCACTCTCTTCCTGTCGTCATTAACCGGAATTGAGGCAAATTCGTCTATCAGCTTTTCGTAGCTGCGCTGCCGTTCGGCCCTGGATATACGTTTTCCGGAGCCCATCCTGCGGCCCAGCACCTCGGTCCATTGCCGCGCGAGCTCCTCGGCCTCGCCCGGGTTTTTTTCTACAGTGCGGCACTGGTTAACAAGCGTCATAAGCAGATCCCCATAGAAGACCGCGTCCATCATGCCCTGCAGCATCGGGAGCGTCAGCTTAAACCCTGGGTGATGCTCAAGACCAGCCAGGCTCAGGGAGATGACAGGCACATACTCCATACCGGCATTCCTGAGGGCCTTTCTTATGAGAGATATGTAGTTTGAGGCCCGGCATCCGCCGCCGGTCTGGAACATGATGAGCGCCACCTTGTGGGGATCGTATCTCCCGGATTTCAGTGCGTCCATGAACTGCCCTATGACGAGAATCGCCGGGTAGCAGGTGTCGTTATGGGTGTACCTGAGACCCGTCTCGGCAATGTCGGGGCCGGAGCTCTCAAGGAGCTCCAGCCTGTAGCCCCTGGTTCTCAGAAAACTGATTATGAGCTTGAAGTGAAGCGGAAGCATGTTGGGGACAAGGATTGTATAATCCCGCTTCATCTCCTCTGTGAACTGTACATACGTTTCAGCCATTGGTCTTTTTCTCCTCCAGCGCACCTAAAAGACTGCGCAGACGTATCCTGACCGCGCCAAGGTTTGTTATTTCGTCTATTTTGATCTGTGTATAATATTTTCCCGCACCCTCCAGAATGGAGCGGCACTCGTCGGTTGTGATTGCGTCCACCCCGCAGCCAAAGGAGACAAGCTGCACAAGCTCAGTATCCTCATGCTCAGCCGCGTACCGGGCGGCGCGGTAGAGCCGCGCGTGGTACGTCCATTGATTAAGCACATGGACCTCCGGCGTTTTGGCAAGATGCGCCACGCTGTCCTCGCTCACCACCACAAAGCCAAGGGAGGAGGCCAGCTTGTCTATCCCGTGCCCGATCTCAGGGTCGACGTGGTATGGACGCCCGGCAAGGATCATTATCCTGAGACCGCGTTCCCGCGCAAACCGCAATGCCGCCTCGCCCTCGGCGGCAATAGCGGCCATGTGCCGCTCGTAGGCGTCAAACCCGGCGTCCACAGCCATTTTAAGCTCAGACCTTGTTATCGTGTCATCCTTGAAAAGTCCGATGTTGTTCCAGAGCGTCCGGAGCAGCGACTTTCTGTCATCAACCCGCAGATAGGGATAGATGAAGTCCACACTCTTAAGACTGCTCATATTCCCGTGCAGAAGCTCGGCGTAATAGGCGACGACAGGACAGTTATAATGGTTTGCACTGGCCTTTTCGTCAACGTTGTAGGTGAGACACGGGTAGAATATTTTTGGAACACCGGATTCCACCAGCTCCTCTATGTGCCCATGCATGATTTTAGCTGGGTAGCAGGCTGTGTCCGATGGAATGGAAAACTGACCCTTCTCATATGTCTTCCTGGTGGACAGGCCGGAGAGTACGACCTCATACCCCAGGGCTGAAAATAACCCGTGCCACAGCGGCGCAAGCTCCCACATACCGAGCGCCAGCGGCAGACCGAGCTTACCGCGTCTTCCGGGGACAGGGGCGAGAGAGGATATCCTGTCACGCTTCCACTGGTGAAGATCCGGCAGCGGCTCATGGTTTTTTATGCCCAGCGCCCGCTCGCACTGGTTGCCGGATATGTATTTCCCGTTTCCTCCGAAGCTGTTCACGGTCAAATGACAGTGATTGGCGCAGCCCTGGCAGACAGTAAGACGGGAGGTGTGTACAAACGTGCTGAGCTCGTCAGGGGAGAGAAGGGTGCTCTTCTCAAAGCGCATGGCGTGTATAGCCGCGCCGTACGCGCCCATAAGACCGGCGATTGCGGGACGGATCACCTCAGCGCCAAGCTCAATCTCAAATGCCCTTAGTACTGCGTCATTTAAGAATGTCCCGCCCTGAACTACTATGTTTTCGCCAAGCTCCTTGGGGGAGTTTGCGCGTATGACCTTGTAAATGGCGTTTTTCACAACGCTTATGGAGAGTCCCGCCGAGATGTCCTCGACCGTCGCCCCGTCCTTCTGGGACTGCTTCACAGAGGAGTTCATGAACACGGTGCATCTGGAGCCGAGATTCACAGGCGCGGAGCTTTTAAGACCAAGCGACGCAAACTCCTCAACGCTCCTGCCCATGGATTTGGCGAATGTCTCGATAAAGGAGCCGCACCCGGAGGAACAGGCTTCGTTGAGCATGATGGAGTCTATCGCGCCGTTTCGTATTTTGAAGCACTTTATATCCTGCCCGCCGATGTCCAGAATGAAATCCACCTGCGGCATGAATGTCTTCGCGGCGGTGTAGTGGGCGATAGTCTCCACTATGCCCTCGTCGGTGTGAAAGGCATTTTTTATAAGGTCCTCCCCGTAGCCGGTGGCGGCGCAGCCGCAGATCGTTATTCTGCTGCCGCAGAGCCTGTACAGCTCCTCCAGCTGCTCCCTCACAAGCTGCACCGGGTTTCCGCGGTTGGAGCTGTAATAGCTCCAGAGCAGCTTCATGTCTCCGGATATGAGAGCGAGCTTCGTAGTTGTGCTGCCGCAGTCAATGCCAAGCCAGGCGCGGCCGCTGTAGGCGGAAATATCCTCGATGGGTACGGACGCCAGCGCGTGACGTTCACGGAAGGCCTGCAGCTCCGCATCCGATGCAAAGAGCGGCTTCAGTCTGTTGCGGCCAAAGATCGTTTTTCCGGCGCTCTCCTGTATGCGATTCACAAGGTCGTCAAACGTCACCGGCTCACAGGAGGCGCTGTACATTGCAGCGCCCAGCGCCACGGCGAAGCGCCCGTATTCCGGGAACACCGCCTCCTCGTCGGAGAGGCCAAGCGTCTCCTGAAAACGCTCCCGAAGGCCCCGGCAGTAATAGAGAGGGCCGCCCAGAAACAGTACCTTTCCGCTGATCCTCCGTCCCTGAGCAAGTCCCGCTATCGTCTGATTCACCACCGCCTGATAGATACTGGCCGCCACATCGGCTTTTGAAGCGCCCTGGTTCAGAAGCGGCTGGATGTCTGTCTTGGCAAACACACCGCACCTGGAGGCAATGGGGTAGAGCCTTGTGTGCTGGAGACTGGCCTTGTCCATCTCGTCGACGGTCATATCCAGCAGGACGGCCATCTGGTCAATAAACGCGCCGGTGCCTCCGGCACAGGTGCCGTTCATGCGCTCGTCAAGGCCGCCCTGGAAGAAAATCACCTTCGCGTCCTCGCCGCCAAGCTCGACCACTGTGGAGGTGTCCGGCTCAAGACGCGACACAACCTCCCCCGTCGCATAGACCTCCTGGACAAAGGGCATCCCCGCGGCCTCCGCAAGACCGAGTCCCGCGGAACCGGATACGGCCACAGTGAACTTCTCCTCTCCCAGCAGCTCCCGCACATCCAGCAGCAGCTCCAGCGTCTTGGATCGCACCTGGGAGAGGTGGCGCTCGTAACGGCGATACAGGATGTGTTCTCCGTCGGTGACCACCAGCTTTGCTGTGGTGGAACCTATGTCAATGCCAACGTTAAGCGGTGATTTGTTAATTGTCATGCGTCTATTCCCTCTGAACGTATATGTTAACATTTTTAATTCTATCAGGATTTCTCCGTCTGCACAACGGTGATTCTGAACAAACAATCGAGGCTGTCAGGCCTTATTAAGGCAAGTTTAATGAATAACAGCGCTTTATGGGGATAATCGGGGGATTCAGGTGGTGCCGCGGAGAATCGCCTCAGACGAGACATAGATGGTCTGGTTTGCCTGCTGCGGGTGAGCGATGCGCTGGAGCAGGACATTGGTGATGGTTTTGCCGAGAGCCAGCTTGTTTACGTTGAAGGTGGAGAGCGGAGGCGTCGTGTTTCTTGACTCCGCGATGTTGTCAAAGCCAATGACGCGCACATCTCTGGGAACGCGTATCTTCCGGCTTTTCAGCGCCGCCATAAGGGATATGGCTATTGTGTCGTTGGCCGCAACAAAGCAGTCGGGGAGCCCTTCAAGCCTTCCCAGCGCCCGCTCTATCCCCTGGGGGTCCCAGGGGATGGAGTCATCATTCAGTATGGAGTACCGCAGGTCCACCGGCAGCCCGGACAGGAACAGCGCCTCGCGCATCCCTGTGAATCGCTCGTAAAATGACCGGCAGTGCAGGTGATCCCCCACAAAGCCGAAGGTCTGACACCGATTCTCAAGAATGAACTGCATGCAGAAATTCTTTACAGTCTCCTGACTTTCAGGCAGGATAATGTCATAACGTCCTCGCGGGGAGCTGGTGAGCAGCGGAAAATCCAGGAATATGAGAGGCTGTCCCAGAGTAAGCAGTGTCTCTATGTACTCAGGCTCGAACAGTTCTATGCATATTATACCGTCCACCTTGTGATTGGTGAGGTATCCGATGAGCTTGGAAAAGGATGCGTGGCTCGTTATGTTGTGCTGCATTAGCTCAATGTCGTAATTGTCAAGGTCCTCCTGGATCCCGCGAAGAACATTGACATAGTATCTGATGTTCATAAGCATCCTGGAGGAGAGCAGCATCAGCCGCTTTTCTCCGGCGGAAACGTCGGCAGATGCGGCCAGCCTGTAGCCCTTGTAACCCATTTCGATTGCGGCGTTTATCACCGTGTTCCTCGTTTTAGCCGGGACGTGCTGTCCGTTAAGAGCCTTGGAGACAGTGTTGCGCGAAAGCTGCAGAGCGTTGGCTATGTCCTGGATAGTAACAGAGTTTTTCATGGCTTGCCCCCCCGGAAATCAGAAGACCGATTTACCCACATCGACAGTATAGTCCTCTTCAGGAAAATGTCAATTCTATTCCCGAAAAATGCACAAAAACTTAACAAAAAATGTGCATATGCACATTTTTCACACAAAAATCAAAGAAAGAATTGACATTATCCTAAAGCCAGTCTAAACTTTGTTCATAAAGAAGTCAAAAAAAGGGGGCATAGGTAATATATAAGGCAAAAATATGGAAAAGGAGGAAGAAAATGGCAGTAAAATCGATGGCGCTAGCTGCGGACAGCCGCGGCGGTGGGAAGAGCAGAGTGGCAGTGTGGTTTAAGAGACTCAAGGAGAACTACCCGTTTCTTATCTTGTTGCTTCCGGCGGTGGTGGTGGTATTTCTCTTCAATTATCTGCCGATATATGGGGTGCTGATAGCGTTCCAGGACTTCATGCCGGGAGACAGCATCCTGTCGGATACCACCATATGGGTGGGGTTTGAAAATTTCAAGCGATTTTTTACGGATGTGCAGTTCTGGCCGCTGATGAAGAACACGTTCTTGCTGTGCATCATAGGCTTTGTGATCGGTTTTCCATTGCCGATCCTGGTCGCGCTGATGCTGAACTCACTGCGCAGTCGGGGTAAGGCGAAGATACTTCAGACCATCTTTACTGCGCCCCACTTCATATCGCTGGTGGTGATGGTCGGTATGCTGACACTCTTCTTTGGCCGGTACGGCCTTGTGAATAACCTGGTGGCGAGGTTCGGAGGGGAGCGGTACTCGTACTTCCTTGAAAAGACAGCCTTCAGGCCGATGTACATTCTCTCAAGCAACTGGCAGGACTTCGGCTGGAGCGCGGTCATCTACATTGCGGCCCTCTCAAATGTGGATCCGCAGCAGCACGAGGCGGCCATACTGGACGGGGCATCCAGATTTCAGCGGATCATCCATGTGGATCTCCCGGCAATAATGCCCATGGTCAGCGTGATGCTGATAATGTCCATAGGCGGACTCATGGGGGTGGGGTACGAAAAAGCTCTGCTGATGCAGACCGACGGCAACCTTGCTACAAGTGAGCTGATATCCACATACGTCTACAAGCGCGGTCTTACTGGCATACCGGACCAGAGCTACGCGACGGCAATCGGGCTTTTCAACTCGGTGGTTAACGTTGTGCTGCTTATCATCGCCAACACAACCTCAAAGAAGTTCTCTGAAAACTCGCTGTGGTAAGGGGGGTCCCGGAAGATGAAAAGCACAGTGAATGTGTCGCATATGAAGTCCACGCGAGGAGATAAGGTCTATTTTGCGGTGATCGGCGTAATACTGACACTGCTGGCGCTCATCATAATTTACCCGCTGTATTTCATCGTCATCGCCTCGTTTTCGGACCCGGACGCGGTGCTGGCCGGCAAGGTGGTGCTGGCGCCTGTGAACATAACCCTTGACGGCTACCGTAAGATCATAGAGCGCACCGACGTATGGCGCGGGTATCTGAACACCATCATCTATACGGCTATAACAGTGGTGCTGTCGCTGGTTGTCACGGTTCCGGCCGGCTGGGCGCTCAGCCGCAGGACGCTGCCGGGCAAGAGGTTCTGGATGATATATTTCATAATACCCATGTTCTTTGGCGGCGGGCTTATACCGTTCTATAACATCATGAGCAAGCTGGGGCTGGTGAACACGATCTGGGCAGTGATTCTGCCGGCGATTCTGTCGGTGTGGAACCTGTTCATGACAAAGACATTTTTCGAGTCGAACATCCCGGCAGGTCTCCTGGAGGCCGCAACCATAGACGGCGCAGGTCATTTCAATGTATTTCTCACCCTCGTTCTGCCGCTGTCCAAGGCCATAATAGCAGTCATGGCGCTCTACTACGCGGTGGGCCAGTGGAACAGCTACTTCAACGCCATGATCTTCCTACAGGATGAGACGCTCTATCCGCTGCAGCTTGTTCTCAAGGAG
>CAYPMJ010000096.1:0-7763 GCA_964411785.1 uncultured Oscillospiraceae bacterium | reverse complement strand
TCTTTCCAAAATGTAAGGCTCTGTGCTATAATAGCCACGTAGTGGCTATTATACTTAATTTAAGGCCGCGCCAATGGCGCATGGCCTTTTATAAAAAGAAAAAATTAAGCTGAAATCAGAAAGAAGGTCAGTCATGTACGATTTTGACACACCCGCTCTAAGGGCCGGATCCGGGAGCATAAAGTGGGATATGCGGGAGTCTCTCTACCACAACGCTGACGCTCTCCCCTTCTGGGTGGCGGATTCCGACTATCGGTCCGCCCCGGAGATTGTGGACGCATTGAAGGATGCGGTTGACCGGTGCGTCTTCGGTTATGTGGAACCTGGAAAGCGGTATTTTGACGCAGTGCGCGGCTGGCTCCGTGACCGCCACGGGTGGGAGACTGAGGAGAAATGGATTTTACCGTCCACCGGCATTGTGTCTGAATGTGCAAACGTGATCCGCTGTTTCACGAAGCCCGGTGACAGGATAGTCATTCAGACTCCCGTTTACGACCCATTTAAAAAATGTATTGAATCTGCCGGACGGACGGCTGTTGAAAACCGGCTCACCGGAGAAAATGTCTCAGGCTGGCACATGGACTTCAATGACCTGGACTGCAAGCTCCGGGGTGCTCGTCTTATGATACTTTGCAGCCCCCACAACCCCGTCGGACGCGTCTGGACAGCGGAGGAGGTCGGAACCGTTGCCGCGATGTGCAAGCAGCACGGAGTCCTGCTTGTCAGCGACGAAATTCACTGGGATATTCTCATTGACGGCTCAGTTCACTTTACCGCAGGTCTTACCGGAACGCCGGACAACGTCATCGTGATGACGTCCTCCGGGAAAACCTTCAACCTGGCTGGCCTCAAAAACTCCAACATCATTATTCCGGACGACACACTGAGGGAAAAGCTGAAACAGTTCCACTCCGAGCATCACATCGAGTCGCCAAACAATCTCGGCCTTATTGCGTGTCAGGCGGCCTACGAAAAGGGCGCGCGCTGGTGTGACGAGCAGAACCAATACCTCACAGAAAACTATCATTTTGCAAGGGAATTCCTCCGGAGTGAGCTTCCGCAGGTGACAATAGCCAAATTGCAGGGTACGTACCTCATGTGGCTGGATATGCGGTACACAGGGGCCGGAAGTCATGAGTTGACCGACCAGCTGGCCAAAGCCGGAGCATGTCTGAATGATGGCGTTCGCTATGGAGGCGAGAGCGACGGATTCATGCGCCTTAACATCGCCTGTCCGCGTTCTCAGCTGGAAAAAGGGCTGGAGAGCATATGTAAGGGTGTGCAGTCTCTCCGTCACAATCCTTAAAGGGCAATGATACATAGTAAAAATGAATTTTAACTCCGCAATGGGCGGTCATGTATAAACTGCTCGCCTGATATTCGCACAATGTTCCATAGGTTCCCTACGGAAGAGATGAACCATAATAAACAAGTACCCGGCACTTATATCCCTCTATAAGTGTCGGGTAACGTTTTGTTTTCCTGTGTATCAGGTGTACAGTCTCCTGGCGGCCCTGCGGGCCTCAAAAAGTATTTTTTCACGGTCCAGCGTCAGAAATTCCCCGTTTTCGTATAATATCCGACCATTTACCATCGTCATACACACATCCGAGCCCTGGGCAGAGTAGCAAACAAGTGCCAGAGGGTCAATAACCGGCGTCAGGTGCGGACGGTCAAGATCTATGGCTATGATATCCGCCTTTTTGCCCGGGCTGAGTTCACCTGTATCCGGACGTCCCTGGAGTCTCGCACCGTTGACGGTCGCCATACGGAGCGTCTGGGCCGGCCTCATTATTGTGGGGTCCCCGGTTCGGCCATTATGCATAACTGAGGCTAGATGAAGCTCCTCAAGCATGTTCAGGTTATTGTTTGATGCCGCACCATCTGTGCCCAGCGCCACATTGACACCCATCTCAAGCATCCGCTCTACCGGCGCAAAGCCGCTCCCCAGCTTCATGTTGCTTGATGGACAGTGGACCACTGACACACCCCGTTCACTAAGCAGTGACATGTCCTCCTTTGTCACCCAGACACAGTGAGCCGCAAAGCCTCCCCTGTCAAAGGCCCCCAGATCAGCAAACCACCTGGCCGGAGTCACGCCATACTTCTCCACGCAGGCGTCATGCTCCTTTTTTGTCTCTGACAGATGGACATGCATTCTGCTGTTCCGCTCACGGCACAAAGTACTATAATACCTGGTCACGTCGCTGGTACATGTATACTCCGCATGGACGCAGAAATCTATCAGCACACGTCCGCCGCCGCAGCCGTTATACTCGTCAAAAAGCGCTATGGACTCCCGCACACGGCTGTTTTCCTCCGGCCGCTCCGATGGATCGAAGCACTGTACAGGACGGCAGATATTCGCTTTCATCCCCGCCTCAACCACAGCCTCTATGGTCACACCCGGCTCCATGTACATATCTGAAAAGCTCGTTGTTCCCGTGCTCAGAAGCTCCAGCAGCGCAAGCTCCGTCCCCGCACGGATGTCCTCCGGTGTGAGACGATCCTCCACCGGGAAAACCTTTTCAAAGAGCCACTCCTGAAGCGGAAGATCGCTCCCAACACCCCGCAGAAGCGTCATAGGTGTGTGTGTATGTGCGTTCACAAGGCCTGGAAGCAGGAGCTTCCCGGTCATGTCGTGCACCTCGTCGTACTCCCTCTCAGGAGGCGTGGAGGAGATATAGTCTATGGTATCTCCCTCGATACCCAGGTAGCCGTCCCTTACAACGTCATATCCTTCGCCGCAGCTCTCCAGAATGTGGCATCCTCTCAGAAGCTTACTCATACGTCCCTCACATTCCTGAAATAATAGCTCTGACGTAGCCGGTGAATGGCTCCTCAATGGCGTTAGCTGTCTTGATGACCTCCTCCATGGTGAGCGGCTGTTCCAGTACACCCGCTGCCATATTGGTAATTACTGACAGAGCCAGTACAGGCAGTGAACAGTGAGCTGCCGTCAGCACCTCCGTCACTGTGGACATCCCGACTGCGTCGCCTCCTAAGGCACGTATGGCACGTATCTCTGCCGGAGTCTCATACTGCGGACCCGGCATATAGAAATAGACGCCCTCATGGACGGTGAGCCCGCTCTGCGCTGAACACTCCATTGCCAGCTTCCGGAGGCGCACGTCATACACCCTCGTCATATCAAAAAACCTCGGGCCAAACTCCTCCATGTTTTTCCCGCGCATGGGACTTCCGCCCATGAGCTTGATATGGTCGCGGATCACCATTATATCGCCCGCTCTGTAGGACGCGTTCACGGCTCCCGCCGCATTCGTGAGCAGAAGTGCGCGGATGCCCAGGAGCTTCAGAACACGGACCGGAATGGCAAGCTCTTCAAAATCATACCCCTCGTAATAGTGAAAGCGCCCGGACATACACACCACTTTGCGCCCGGACACAGTGCCAAAAATAAGCTTCCCCGCATGGCCCACCGCTGTTGAGGTGAGGAAGCCAGGAATATCCCGGTAGTCTATCGTTACAGCGTCCTCGATCGTCTCCGCGAAATGCCCAAGGCCGGAGCCCAGGACTATTCCTATCTCAGGCGTCATTCCTCCCCTCTCCTTGAGGAAGCTGGCTGTCTCCTCAAGGCTCTCATACGATTGTGTCATTGACGGTCCTCCTCCACTGTTTTTAAAGAGTATTTACGGCTCTGCTCTCCAGCTTCACTGAAAAGCAGAGTTCATTTTTATCGCCCGGGACATGCTCTGAATCTGTTATGTTCTATAAAGTATACCCACCATGTCGGGACCGGTATTTATGCCGATGATGCAGCCAACCGGATACTCAGCAATCGGCGGTATATCCATTGCGGCAGCGCAGAGCTCCTTAAGGTGCTGAAACGCCTCAATATTGCTGCCGTGAACAAGGGCGTAATTAGTGCCTGGACGGCGCTCTGATACACAGCGCTCCACAAGTGCCGACAGTGCCTTGTTCTCTCCACGCGCCTTTGCGAGTATCTTGGCCTCGCCGTCCTCAAAGGTTATGACTGGCTTAAGGCCAATTGCATCTCCCACAAAGGCTGCTGCCGGACTTATTCGGCCTGACTTCTTTACACATTTGAGATTCAACGGGACAAAAACCGGCCTTGTGTGGGCAAGCCACTCGTTGATATGCTCCACCACCTCCCGGGCATTGGCTCCGTCACGGATCATCCTCGCACCCTCTACAACCGGTATCCCGTACCCCATGCTGTAGGTTCTGGAGTCAATGAGATGTATCTCCAGTTTTCCAACCATGTCCGGGTGCTCCTCGTAGAAGAGCTCACGGGCCATGACCGCAGCCTGATAGGTTCCGGAACCCTTGGAATTTATGGTGACGTGAATGAGATCTGTACATCCGTCGGACATCACTGATTCGAACAGCTCTGTATACAGCTGCACCGACACCTGAGATGATACCGGAAGCTCCGACGCCTCGTCCAATATTCTGTAGAACTCCTCCGGGGTTATATCGACCCCATCCCTGTACTCCTTTTCCCCATGGATAATTGTCAGCGGCAGAACAGAAATATTCAGTTCCTCACAGAATTTTCTGGGGATGTCCGCCGTGGAATCAGTCGATATTCTTACTTTCAAGTTTTTCTCTCCTTTGCCTGGTTATGTGTATCTATATGAAAAGAACTGACCCATCCAGTCCTTATTTACATTGCGGCGGCCTTTTCCATGTCCGCACGCGTGACAAGCGTCAGATCGCGTCGCTCCGTCTTCTCAAGCGCCGCGACACGGTCAGCATGGACAGAGATCACGTTCTCAAACACGTTCCGCACATCTCTGGCGTTGCCGAAATTCTCGCCCCGATTTTCATAGAGTGAATTCAAAAAGTCCCTTGTGAACTCCTGCGCCTCAACAGTCAGCGCGTACTGATTCTTCTTGCACATGGACAGAAATATCTGATACAGCTCCTCCCCGCTGTAGTCCTCAAATACAAAGTAACGGTTAAAACGCGATTCAAGACCGGGGTTGGAATCAATAAACTGCTCCATCAGGTCCTCATACCCGGCGACAATCACAACCAGGTCATCACGGTTGTCCTCCATGGCCTTCAATATCGTCTCAATGGCCTCAGAGCCGAAGTCGTTCTCTCCACCCCTGGCCGCCAGAGAATACGCCTCGTCGATGAAGAGAACCCCGCCCAGCGCTTTTTTTACCGCAGCATCCGTCTTTATGGCTGTCTGCCCCACAAAGCCGGCCACCAGGCCGGAGCGATCCACCTCCACCAGCTGTCCTTTGGACAGCACGCCTATAGCGTAATACAGCTGCGCTATCAGCCTTGCGACGGTTGTCTTGCCCGTGCCGGGGTTGCCCATAAACACAAGGTGCAGCGACATTGCCGGAGTCGGCAGCCCCTGTTCCTCCCGGAGCTTACGGACCTTCGCCAGGTTTATAAGACTTCTCACGTTCCTCTTGATGCTCTCAAGCCCCACCAGCCCGTCCAGCTCCGCCAGAAGCTCCTCCAGGTTTGGCCGTTCAGGTGACTTCTCCGCCTGTGTCTGCGGTGCGCCCGCGCCAAGCGCCGCCTCCTTCTCCTCCATCTCCCTGAGCAGCTCGTCCGCTGCCTTCTTCGCCTCATCCATGGTGTTCTGGAGCTCCGTGCCGGTCTCCGATTGCCTTAAAGCAGGCCCTGCGCGTCCTGATCCCTCCGCTGCCGTTGAGGGCTGCCTTGCGTCTGTGAGGCTGTGAAGAAGATTGTCCTTGAGCTTTCCCAGGTCATCAAGGTATGAACCTGCTGGGCGCAGACCATAGGAATTAAAATCTATATTCGTCCCGTACGTTTTCTTCTTTTTGTCAGCCAAGGGGTGCGCTCCTCTCTTTGTTCATACGAAGATACATTCGCCGTCTCAGAAATCCGCTGAACCGACGGTGCGTGGGTGCGGCAGCACATCACGGATATTGGAAACGCCTGTGAGGTACATCACCATTCGCTCAAACCCGAGCCCGAAGCCTGCGTGACGGCAGGAACCATAGCGCCTGAGATCAAGATACCACCAGTAGTCCTCCCGCCGGAGCCCCAGCTCATCGATGCGGCGCTCAAGCATATCCAGACGCTCCTCTCTCTGGGATCCTCCTATTATCTCCCCAATACCCGGAACAAGGCAGTCAGCTGCGGCTACTGTCCGTCCGTCGTCATTCAGGCGCATATAGAAGGCCTTTATCTCCTTCGGGTAATCAGTGACAAAAACTGGCCGTTTGAATATCTGCTCGGTCAAAAAGCGCTCATGCTCGGTCTGCAGGTCACAGCCCCACTCCACCTTATAATCAAACCTGTCGTTGTGATCTCTTAGTATCTCCACTGCATCTGTATAGCTCACGCGGCCAAAGTCTGAGGTGGCCACATTTGCCAGTCTTTCAGTCAGCCCCTTATCAACAAATGTGTTGAAGAACGCCATCTCATCCGGGCACCGTTCCATGACTGTATTGATTATATATTTTATCATCGCCTCAGCCACATCCATGTCGCCATCCAGATCACAGAAGGCCATCTCCGGCTCTATCATCCAGAACTCAGCTGCGTGGCGTTGAGTATTCGAGTTTTCCGCACGGAAGGTGGGTCCAAAGGTGTACACATCCCCAAAGGCCATCGCAAAGTTCTCGGCATTGAGCTGGCCCGAAACCGTCAGGTTCGCTGACCTTGAGAAAAAGTCCTGGCTGTAGTCAACAGACCCTTCAGCAGTCTTTGGCAGGTTCTCCATATCTAATGTTGTGACGCGGAACATCTCTCCCGCACCTTCGCAGTCGGAGGCGGTGATTATCGGCGTGTGAATGTACACAAAGCCCCGATCCTGGAAAAATGTGTGTATGGCGTGGGCTGCCACGCTGCGGACGCGGAACACTGCTGAGAACAGATTCGTCCGTGGCCGCAGATGCTGTATAGTCCGCAGATACTCCACCGTGTGACGCTTCTTCTGAAGTGGATAGTCGGGCGTTGACGGCCCCTCCACCTCTATGCTCTCCGCTCTCAGCTCCAGAGGCTGCTTTGCCTCCGGGGTGAGCTGTATCATCCCTGTGACTATGATTGCGGCGCCTACGTTCTGTGCGGCTATCTCCCCATAATTTTGCAGCTCCTCACGCTCCATCACAACCTGAAGATTTCTGAAGCAGCTGCCGTCATTCATCTCAATAAAGCCGAAATTCTTCATGTCGCGTATAGTTCTCACCCAACCGCATACCGTCACAACCGCATTGGAGAAAACCTCTGAATCCGCGAAAATCTGTGATATTTTTGTCCTGTCCATATCCGGGCCCGTCCTTTACTTATCAGATAAGATATTCTGCCACAGCGCGTATGGTCACCGGTACCTGCGAACCAGGATAAGCTCCTCATCCACATCATAGATATCTGTAAAGCTGATACCATCGGCGCCGCTCTCACTGGTGATACGGCCCACTGCAAAGGAAACCTTGCCGCTGCCGGCCATATACATGAGTTTTTCCCGCTCCACCGGGACAAATTGAGGCGTCAGGCCCAGAGACTTACATACCGCCTGCACAAGACGAATTTCAATTCCTGCAAGCTCCCCATCCTCATAGAAGGCGTACGGTGGAAAATCCGGGACTACTGCCACTGTTACGACCTCCCCGGTAAATGACTCCGGAGGTTCCGGGAGTTCGCCCTTTTTGCCGCCGGAGACAATTTCCTCCAGCGTCCCGTCCTGTCTCAGAGCCTCCAGCGCCTCATTGAGCTTCCTGACAAGCTCAGCATTATCTGTTGAGACCGCCATGCAATAGGCAACTTGATTCTGCAAAAAAGTATAATAG
>CAYPMJ010000095.1:0-7881 GCA_964411785.1 uncultured Oscillospiraceae bacterium | reverse complement strand
GGCGCTGGAGCTGCTGCCGGAGGAGAGGTATATGTAGTTATTGAGGACATAGTCGCTCTCGTCGCCGCTGCGGTTCATGTACTGAAGGCCGAAGTTCTCCTTCTCCACAAGCGCCCAGCCCTGGTCGCCGGTGTCATAAAGAACCTCCGCTTGCACCTTATATGTCTTGTTCACATATTTGCTGAGGAGCCCTGTGTTAAGCTGGCCATAATAGCCCGTGACGCTGTAGTTTACGGGCACATAGAATGTGTCCTCAAGGGCTCCATTATCTGATGAGAAGGTCAGCTTCATGACATAGGACCTCATGCCAAGATCCTCGCTTAAGGAGGAGCCCGTATTGTCCCTTAAATAGAAGAGGAGCCTGTTTTCTGTCAGGTAATTCGTGTCCTGCTCCACAAGAACCTGCCCGCTCTTATTATCGAAGCTATCCCCCCAGGCCGCCTCCACCGGTATGTGGCACAGATAGAAATTATCATCCGTCTCCGCATAGTCCGTGCCCGAGGTCAGGGCTTCCATGATCACAGAGTAGCTTATCTTATATGTGCTTATATCAACCGTCGGCTCCACTATGCTCGAATCCGTGCCGTTAGTTGTGTAAGACGCCGAGAGGCTGTACCACGTATTCCCGTTCACCGTCTCCACAGGAACGGCATTTATGTTCTGTGATGTGACAAGTCCGCTGGGGGCCATATACTTAATCTGCGTTATATCGCCCCCTGTGAGGGATACAGTGTTGTCCGTGTCCCTCCAGGTATAGTAGATGACCACGGTCCCCTGGGAGCCCGATGCGCCAAAGGATGTGTCCTTTGTCTCATATACGTATGTGTGGAACTCAGGCTCCACCTTCGGCGCCTCGCACATGCCGGAGTTCAAGATATACGCCACGCCCCTCCCCAGGCTCTTACCGTACTGTGTCCCCGCGCCATAGGCGTTGGCGTACTCCTGATAGGAGCCGTGGCCATATGGGTATGTGCCGGTGCTCCCGCTGCTGGTGCTGTACTCAACGGTGTAGGCGAAGAGATACCTGTACCCACGGCCCATGCCGCTGTTAAGTCTGCTGGACGTCAGTATGTCCTCCCCCGCGTAATAGACGTTGTATCCGTTTGTCACATCTCCTGCCCCCGCTGAATTTGTCCGGGGGTTGTTTCCGAAAAGCAGCGCAACTCCCGGGACAGTGTCGCTGCTCGTCTCCACCGTGTATGTGAGCTTACTCGGGGCCACCACCGTATAGTCCGTGCTGTCAGGAGAGGCCATGGCCAGCTTCACAGGGTCCGTTTTCCCGCTCACAAGCGCGTTATAGAAGGTGGCGTACTCAAAGGCGTAGTAGGTCACCGTCACCCCGAGGCGCTGAGAGTTGTCGTACTGCGCCTGGAGCAGATACCCCACAACGGCATCGTCCGAGAGCGTCTCATTGTGGGTTCCGCCGTATTTCTCCGCGTCCACGTTGAGAATGGGCGTCGCGGTAAGCCCGACGGAGGGGTTTGAGATGAGGTCAGGCGGCGTCGCCTCGGCGGCCACCACGGTGCTGGGGTTTGAGACGGAGTCAAATGTATTGAGGTAGCCCAGTGTGGACATGGCGTAGGTGGAGTCAGCCACCTGGCTCACCTCAAGGGTGTAGGTGTTGCTCGCCACAAGGGAGGTTCCGAAGGTGTTCTCCGTTATCTCAAGGCCCGTCGTAAAAAGCAAGGCCAAGTCGTCCTCATCTGTTATCTGAACGGTGGATAAAAGCATCCTCGACGGGCCTGTGCCGCTGGAGAGCTTTAACGTTACCTGGCCTTCACGAATGCTATTCTCGGCGTAGTCGTTCCGGCTCTCAACGTCCCCGTCGGTGTCCGTGGCCTCGGCCTCAAGGGTGAGGACGCGGGAGATGGCGCTGGAGCTTGTACCTGCTGTCCAGCTTGCCATGAGCGGTACGGTATTATATGTGCGAAAGCTCACAGTGCCTATGGTGCGCTTCACATACCCGTTCTCGCTGTCAAGCTGCAGATAGCCTGAGACTGTTATGGTGTAGTTTGTGTTCTTGTACAGGTGCTCAAAGTTTAAGTCAATGATGGCCTGGTTGCCGCTTGAGGAAATGGGGTTCAGCGTCGCGGTGTAGACCTTCTCGCCGTCTATCGTCCCCGTCACAGGCTGGTTTTCCTCTTTTATGACAATTTCCGCGTCGTATATCTGGTCGGCGTAGATCTGAAGCTCTAAAGGCATCTGGTTTGAAACGTCAAGCGCCGTGCTCCCTCCGGAGAGGTCGATTATTATCTTTCCACTCATTGAGTCATACTCAATTTCCGTCTGGAGCGTCACCTTCGGCAAGGTGTCGCCGGAGGACACCACGTCGTTGCTCGTGCCCAGGTCGTACACCACCGTCTTCTCGTTGTCGTCAAACTCAAGCTGCACCGTGAAGCGGTATGTCTCGCCGGAGGCCAGATAGAAGGATACGGAATCCGACGTGCTTGCCGTCACAGTGCGGCTCTCAACCTCCTCCCAATCCGTGCCGGTCCACCTGTATGCGGTGTACACATACTTAGATGCTCCCCCGTCAGGGTCCGTCACCCCTTGTCTATACACCTCAAACGCGCCTGTCACGCGGTTATAGTAGGCTGTGGGCGCATCGTCCTCGCCCCACGTGGGCGGCGTCTTTAAGGTGATGAGCTCAAGCTCCTGCTTGGTGAGTGTCGAGAGCGTACTGCTGCCGCTCTCTGTGGTCACATACACTCTCCCCACATACTCCGTATTGGACTTAAGGCCCGTGAACGGCAGCACGGCGTCAAAGCCGTCCGTCTGGCACGTGTCCGTCACGTCGGTTGGCGTTCCGCCGGCCAATGTGTAGACAACCCCCGTTATACCTCTGCTCTCGTTATATGTAAGCTCATATTTTGCCACGTAGCTTCCCGTAACGCCGTTAAAGCTCGCGTTCTGCTCCGGAGTTAAAAGGAAGACCGTCGCAGAGTGCACGGAGGCGCGATACGCCTCCGCCACGGTGGCGTTTACTGTGAGGGTGTTGACGGTGGCTGACTTCTCGCTTATGTAAAGGCCGGTTGAGTCTGTGTAGAAGATGCGGCTTATAAACTCCCTTGAGAATATGGTGTCGTTGGCCGCGTAATACGCCACAACGGAGATGCGGTAGGACGTGTCCGGCTCCAGGACACCGGGCAATGTGCTGAAGCACACGATCTCATGACTCCCGTCGAAATCCTGAAATCCCGTGTCATCATCCTCCAGAGGCGTATTTTCCAGGCTATCCACCGGATAGCAGGGGATGGCCTCCCCGGTTGTCTCGTTGTAGATCGTCACAGTGCCAAGGTACCTCGTGGTATCCGTAACTGTTTCCTGAAGTGCGGACAGCAGGCCGCTCTCATCCTTTACGCTGATGATGCCCTTAAGGGATGTTGCGGATACGTCCCAGGTTGAAAATGTCATGGTGGGGAGCGCGGTGTTGACGCTGCTCTGCACACTGGCGTCGTTGCCCTTGGCGCCAGTGCCGCCGTCGGAGCCGCCGACGCCGTTCGTCCCCGCAGCGCCGCTTATTCCTGCTGCGCCTGCTGCGCCCGCAGCGCCCGCTGCACCGGCTGTGCCCGTCTCACCTGTTGCGCCGGCCTCTCCCGCTGTGCCGCTTGTCCCGGCGGCGCCGGCCTCTCCCGCTGTGCCGGCCTCACCTGCTGCACCGGCTTCGCCGGCTGAACCTGCCTCACCGGCATTCCCTGCCTCGCCTGTCTCGCCCGCTGCACCGGTCTCGCCGGTCTCGCCGGTTGCGCCGGCGTCCCCGGCGTCCCCTGATTTGCCCACCTCTCCTGTCTCGCCGTCTGCGCCGTCCTCGCCGTCAATGGTCTCAAAGTTCAGCTCCGGCACTATCTGCCGGCGCGTCTCATCCTCGGTAAGAACAATGGCGTCGTCTGCCGTCACGGAGAGCTTGGCGACGGAGAGCTTGTATGTGCCGTCGTCCACAATCTGACGCACCGGGTACACCTTAACCCCGCTCTCCGTTTCTATATAACACTCCTCCGAGATCGTGCTCCAGAGGTTTTCCGGGGTCAGCAGATGCACTATCCCGTCCTCGGTCACGTTCACCTGCACGTACTCCTCCGCCGTGCGCTCGTCGGTCTCAGAGAAGTGGACGGTCAGGGCGGGTGAGGAGATGAGATATTTGCTGTCGTTAAGCTTCCACAGGTTCTCCCCGAAGGTCACAGTGCCGGAGGTGGTCTCGGCTGTGTATGTGCCGTCGCCGGACGACGTGATGACAAGGCCGGACGTTATGTAGTAGTTGTTTATGAAGTTGCCGGAGAGGTCCCTGAAGTCAAGAAGGACGCCGTCTGCCAGCGCCATGATGCCCCCGTCGTCAAGATACGCGAAGCTCTCCTGGCTCACGGATGCTTTTGCCCCGTCTGTACACACAAACTGTACGTACCCCAGCTTTGACACCGTGTAGCTCTCCTGGGCGCTAAACTCCAGCTGCTTGAGCTCTCCCCCGTCGCCCTTAAGCACATAGCCGCTCGTATAGAACGACGGCCTGTCGCTGGTTGTGCGCCAGATCCCGAGGCCCACAAATGCCGCTGCCGCAAGCAGACATACGCTTATTGTGATTGCAATGATCTTCTTCATATCGTGACCCCACCGCTCTATAGTCTATGGATACCTTCAAACAGCAAAACTGACAGACGGATCTCTGCTCTCCCGAGGGCCAGTCCGGGCATCCCGCCCGCATGCTCCACCAAATAAGTGCAGCCCGTAGCTCACACCCCACCGCCTGGAAAGCGGAATCTGTATTCCGCAAGCTCACCTGAGGCGGAATCTGTATTCCGTCACATCCCCCGGGGGAAAACTGCCAGGGCCAGGGGTAAAAAAGAGTAAAAAAAAGAGGCATCTCAGATATTTCTATCTGAAATGCCAGTATGAGACGGGGCCGCGAGGAGCAGTTTTTCGCGGTCTTAGCTTTCTGCGCCCATTTTTAAGGCTGTCTGCCCCTCTTCTGAGATTTTTTCCCCGAGGAGCAAAATTTACTATTGCATTCTGAGGCGCTTTATGTTAAACTGTAGCCGTATGGCAGTGGGTACTTTGCTGCGGGCCGGCCTGACGGAATACAGATTCCGCCTCAGGTGAGCTTGCGGAATACAGATTCCGCTACGACACGAGGTCAAGCATATCCAGCTGCCGCTGGTGCTCAGCGCCCGAGGCGATGAGATAGATGCGGGTGGTCTCGATGCTGCTGTGACCCAGCACGTCCGCGAGGTTCGCTATGTCCCTGTAGGCCTTGTAGTACGTGACAGCAAAGAGGTGCCTGAGGTTGTGGGGGAAGACCTTCCCCGGCTCAACCCCGGCCTTGACGCTTACGCTCTTCATCTCCCGCCAGATAGTCCTTCTGTCCATCGGTTTTCCGCTTTCGGTGAGAAAGATTTCGCCGGAGGCGATTTTTGTTTTCTCCGCGTATTTAAGAAGCTTTCCCCTGAGCTTCTCCGGAAGCAGGATCTCCCGCACCTTGCCCTTAAGGGAGATGACGGCCCGGCCCTGTTTTGCGGACTCCACGGTGAGGTACTTGACCTCCGACACCCGTATGCCCGTTGCGCAGATGGCCTCCATGAGAAGCGCCGTCTCCTCCCGGCCCTGTTTTCTGGCAGCCGCCACAAGCCTGGTATACTCATGGCGGCTCAGCTCACGCTTAGGATCCCGGAACACCCTCCTTTGCACCTTTATGTACCTTGCGTGCAGCTCCCTCCAGCCAAGGAAGCTGAACAGGCCGTTCAGTGCGGCCATCGCCGCGTTTACGGTGGACGGTGCCAGGAGCTCCCCGGTGAGCCGCTCCTTCCAGCCGATGAGCTTTTCCTGTGTGACGGGCAGCTCCCCTGCCCACGCTGCGAATGTGCGTACACTGTGCAGGTACTTCTCCACTGTCGCTCCCGAGCGCTCCTCCCGCTTCAGGTGCAGCTCATAGTCGTCTAGGTGCTTTGTTGTCAGGATCCTGTTTTTCATTGCTGTTCCTCCTCATGGAAATGCAGGTTAAAATGTGTATACATTTATGCCTTGAAAGCCTGAAGCCTCTCTTAAGGGACACCACCCCTCCGGGCTTGCAGTCAAGCAGTAAAAAGCATTTTGCCGTCTCTGTCAAGTCTTTTAAGTGCGGGCGCGGAAATTTCGCCTCCGCTTTCCCGCACCTTTGAGCGCAATGAGCGCATTTAATGCTTAGAAGCGCACCTTCGCGTAATGAGCGCCTCCGCATGAAAGCACCCGCGCTGATGAGCGAATTTTCCGCATGGAAGCACCCCCGCGTAAAAGCACCCCCGCGTAAAAGCACCTTCGCGTAATAAGCGCCTCCGCATGAAAGCACCCGCGCTGATGAGCGAATTTTCCGCATGGAAGTAAAAAAAACGAGGGCTCCCCGAAGGGCGCCCTCATGGCATTGTCCTATCCTCTTTCTTCCTGTCCGTATCCTGTGTAGTCCCGCCTTATGAGATTGATCCGCTGCAAAGGCAGCATGTCCCACGGCGTTAAAAAATGAGCCGCCCGGCATGCACACGGGCGGCTCACCGAAGGCTGGGGCAAAGCCCCAAAATTGATGAAAAGTTTGTACCAGGAATTGACCAGATCCCCAGTACTCAGTTCAAGGATACGCCCATTTTCTCAAAAGCGTACCGTAGGATAAATTCTATCCCCTTATGGGGATATTGTCAATGGGGAAATCAGAAAGTATGAAAACTGTGTGCGGGGTAATTTGCCGGACATGCGGCGCAGGTTCCTGTAAAACTAAGTGTCAAATTCATATCGTAAGAATATTTATAATTCTTCCGTCTTAAACGTCGTATAACCCTCGTAATAGTAGCTGTGATCAATGCCTTTCATATAGACCTCGCGACTATCGACTTCATCGGTCAGTGCGGCCTTCAGGATGTGCTTAATTTCAATATCCCTGATAGGACTGCGCTCCATTGCAAGCAGATAATCCTCTTTATCAACCTTGCTCCAGTCAACGACTTTGTGAAGTTCGGTTTTGAAAATCAAATCAAGCCATATACGAGTGCTTCGCCCATTTCCTTCTCTGAAGGGGTGGGCGATATTCATTTCTACATACTTTTCGACGATCTCGTCGAAGGTAGACTGGGGCATCTGATCGATATTATCAAGGGCTGCTTCAAGATATATCAGGGGGACAAAGCGGAAATTACCCTTTGAAATATTGACGGTTCGGAGCTTGCCGGCAAAGTCATATATTTCGTCAAAAAGATATTTATGAATTGCTTTCAAAGCGGAAAACTTTCCAGCCGCAAGCTGATCAAGGACACCGTTTTCAAGCAGCTCCAACGCTTTCTTTTTGCTGATCCGTTCCTCCTCACGGGCAAGCTCCGCGGAGTTTGTAATTCCCAGCTTATTTTCAAGTGCCATGCTGCACCTCCGGAATCAGATTTACTTATCGACCACTGCGCCGGATTTCATCTTTTGCCGCAAGCTCCCTCTTACGCCCTGATGTTCTGAATCCTTCATCGGAATTAAGCAGGTTGCCCAGTCTGTCTGCATCGCCGGAATACTTGATAAAGGAAAGCACCTCTTTCAATGCAGTTTACTACAGTGCCCCCAGAAAGTCAAGACCTGGAGCGGAAACGGACTGGAAATTCACAAGATACCCATGTCTGCGGCGTCGGCCTCCAGCGCATACGCGCACCCACCCGCACGCTCGCACCCGCAAGATCAGACCGCACACACCCGCGCGATCATGCAGGTCAGCAGATGTGCCTCCACATGTTCCGGCGTCCGGACATACAGCGGTCATTTCCTGTGCATGTTTCATTGCAATGCTTGAAAACAGGGCGGCTTTGTGGTAGGATACGGGCATAATAGGTGCGGTGTTCCATCTGGTGGAGGACTGTCATTGCTGCACCTGAAAGGAGTATGTCACATATG
>CAYPMJ010000094.1:0-7900 GCA_964411785.1 uncultured Oscillospiraceae bacterium | reverse complement strand
ACTGCGTGAGCGATACAGGGATAGGTGTATTCGGCTCCCGATGCGGGAGGACGCCAGGAGTCTGAATCTCGCGAATACGGCGGCAGTTCTGTGCTATGAGGCTCTGCGGCAGCAGGATTTTCCCGGCCTTACCCGGGAAGGGGAAATGAAAGACTGTTTTAAGTGAGAAGAAAAGGAAAAGAAGAACGGAGGAGAGCAGCTATGAATTATAACAAGAAATCAGTTCGTGACATCGATGTGTCAGGGAAAAAGGTGCTTCTGCGCTGCGATTTTAACGTCCCGATGAAGAACGGCGTTATCACCAGCGACAAGCGTATCCGTGCAGCCCTGCCAACTATCCAGTATTTGCTTGATCAGGGCGCAGCGGTCATCGCCTGTTCACATCTGGGCAAGCCGGAGCCTTCCTATGAGAAATATGCGAAAAAGCAGGCCGAGAAGGGCAAGGAGGCCACGAGGGAGGATTGGGAGAAGTCACTTGAGAAGCTGCGGATGGAGCCTGTTTCGGCCCGGCTCTCCGAGCTGCTTGGAAAGCCTGTGACACAGGCGGCAGATGTAGTAGGCCCTGACGCAGAGGCAAAGGCCGCCGCGCTTAAGCCGGGCGAGATCATGCTTCTCCAGAACACCCGCTTTGAAAAGGGCGAGACAAAGAATGACCCGGAGCTTGTGAAGAAGATGGCCGCGCTGGCTGAGATCTATGTCTCAGATGCCTTCGGGGCGGTACACCGCGCCCATGCCTCCACTGCGGGCGTTGCGCAGTATCTTCCCGCTGTGTCCGGTTTCCTCATCGAGAAGGAGCTGAGCGTGATGGGCAAGGCTCTCGCCGATCCTGAGCGTCCTTTCGTGGCGATCCTTGGCGGCGCAAAGGTGTCGGACAAGCTGAACGTGATCTCCAACCTGCTTGAAAAGGTGGACACTCTCATTATCGGCGGCGGCATGGCATACACCTTTATGGCAGCCCAGGGCTGCGGTATCGGACAGTCACTGTTTGACGGCGAGAAGGTGGATTACTGCAAGGAGATGATCGCCAAGGCTGAGAAGAACGGGGTTAAGCTCCTCCTTCCTGTAGATACTGTTGTCACAAAGTCATTCCCGGATCCAATTGACGGACCGGTAGAGGCAAAGACGGTTGACACTAACGCCATTCCCGAGGATATGATGGGTATGGACATCGGTGAAAAGACCCGTGAGCTCTTCGCGGATGCCGTAAAGAGCGCGAAGACTGTCGTATGGAACGGCCCGATGGGTGTATTTGAGAACCCGACTCTGGCAAAGGGTACCATCGCCGTGGCTCAGGCTCTGGCGGACAGCGACGCGATCACCATAGTGGGCGGCGGTGATTCAGCAGCTGCCTGTGAGCAGCTGGGCTTCGCTGATAAGATTACCCATATCTCCACGGGCGGCGGAGCGTCGCTTGAGTTCCTTGAGGGCAAGGAGCTGCCGGGTGTAGCGTGTCTGCTGGATCGATAAAAACGGGGAGCGTAGGAGTTAAGCAAATGAACAGAAAATATCGTAAGACAGTCATCGCCGGCAACTGGAAAATGAACATGAAGCCATCGGAGGTGAAGCCCTTCGCGGATGAGCTGAAAGTGTTGGTTCCGCGTGCCAAGTGGTGTGAGGTGGTGATCTGTGCGCCGTTCGTGGATCTCCCGGCGGCTGTCAGGAGCTTCAAGGAGTGTCACGTCGCCGTTGGAGCGGAGAACATGAACGAGAACCCCAAGGGCGCGTTTACCGGCGAAGTGTCCGCGGATATGCTGGTGGACGTGGGCGTTAAATATGTCATAATCGGTCACTCTGAGCGCCGTCAGTATTACGGGGAGACAGACACCGCAGTGAACAGGAAGGTTCTGGCAGCGCTTAAGGCAGGTCTGCAGCCCATTGTCTGTGTCGGCGAGAGTCTGGAGCAGCGGGAGCTTGGCATAACGATTGAGCTCATCAGTCTGCAGGTCAGGACGGCTCTTGCGGGAGTTCCGGCTGAACAGATGCGAAGGGTGATAATTGCCTATGAGCCCATCTGGGCCATTGGGACGGGCAAGACTGCCACAGCAGAGCAGGCGGGAGAGGTGTGCCAGGCAATACGGGCGGTCATACGCGGCTTATACGGGGCGAGGGTTGCCCGCGCCGTTACAATCCAGTACGGTGGATCAATGAACGAGAAGAACGCTGCGGAGCTTCTGGCGCAGCCGGATATAGACGGCGGTCTCATAGGAGGGGCGTCGCTGGTGCCGGAGAAATTCGCCGCCATCATAAACGCAGCTAACCAGGACAATCAGTCTGACGTCGATGCGGATGCTGAAGCCGAGACAGATGGCGAAGCAGATGCGGAGGCTGAGAATAAGCAGGAGGCCGGGTGATATTGGATTCCATGAAAAAACCGATAACGCTTATTATAATGGATGGATTCGGCATAGATAAGCCGGATCCCAGAATAAACGCCATAGCTGCAGCCAGAACACCGGTGCTTGACAGACTGTTTGCGGAGTGCCCGCGCAGTGAGCTTCAGGCATCCGGGGAGGACGTCGGACTTCCGGACGGGCAGATGGGAAACTCGGAGGTAGGACACACAAATATAGGAGCGGGGCGGGTGGTTTTCCAGGATCTGCCTCGAATCACACACGCCATCCGTGATGGGAGCTTTTTTGAGAACCCTGAATATATAGCGGCAATGGATTCCGCGAAAGAGAGCGGAGGGGCATTGCATCTGATGGGGCTCATGTCCCCGGGCGGTGTCCATAGCCACAATACGCACACGTGGGCTTTCCTGGAGATGGCAAAGCGGCGTGGACTTGAGAAGGTGTTTATCCACTGCTTTATGGATGGGCGTGATGTCCCACCCTCCTCCGGCAAGAAGTATATTGAGGAGTGCGTGGCGAAGTGCGCGGAGATAGGCGTGGGTAAGATTGCCACAATAGCAGGAAGATTCTATGCCATGGACCGCGATAACCGTTGGGAGCGGGTAGAAAAAGCGTATAACGCGATGGTCTGCGGAGAGGGCGTCCAGGATACAGACCCGGTACACGTCATGGAGGCCAGTTACGCGGATGGAGTCACCGACGAGTTTGTGGTTCCCACCGTCTGCGCACAGGAGGGGACTGTAAAGCCAGGAGATTCGATTATCTTCATGAACTTCCGTCCGGACAGGGCAAGGGAGATTACAAGGACGTTTGTTGACCCTGACTTCTCCGGATTTGAGCGGAAGAAGGGCTTCTTCCCTGTAAAGTATGTCTGCACCACGCAGTATGACGCAGCAATGCCCAATGTGACGGTGGCGTTCCCGCCGGAGGAGCTGAAGAATACATTTGGCGAGATCGTGTCAAGCCGGGGGATGACTCAGCTGCGTATAGCGGAGACCGAGAAGTATGCCCATGTCACGTTCTTCTTCAATGGAGGAACGGAGCAGGTGTACGAGGGTGAGGATCGGGTGCTGATCCCGTCGCCGAAGGAGTTTCCAACCTATGACCTGATTCCGGAGATGAGCGCGAGAAAGGTTGCAGCCGAGTGCGTAGCCCGCATAGAGAGCGGCAAGTACGACGCGATTATTCTGAATTTTGCCAACTGTGACATGGTGGGTCATACGGGTGTATTTGAGGCAGCTGTGAAGGCCGTGGAGACCGTGGACGAGTGTGTGGGCAAGGTGGTTGACGCGGTGATGAAGGTGGGAGGAGTTGCCCTTATCACTGCCGACCACGGCAACGCTGACAGAATGATAGCGGAGGATGGGACACCACATACTGCTCATACAACAAACCCGGTGCCATTTCTCATTAAGGGTGCAGGGGAGCTGAAACTGAGAGACGGTCGTCTTGCGGATATCTGCCCGACTATGCTTGAACTCATGGGTATAGATAAGCCGGCGGAGATGAGCGGCACATCACTTATAGTTAAATAAGAGCTCTGCTCATAATTTCCAGATAATTCGGGATAATAGAGATATTATCCCGAATTATTTTTTTGGAGGAAGCAATGAGAGAGCATATAGGAATCTGTTCAGTAAATGGCCGTGAGGTGCTTGATTCCCGTGGGAACCCAACAGTGGAGGCGGAGGTATACCTGGAGGACGGCACCTTTGCGGTGGCGGAAGTGCCGTCCGGTGCATCCACCGGGGCGTTTGAGGCGCATGAACTTCGCGACGGCGGGATACGTTACGGAGGAAAGGGTGTGCTCAAAGCAGTAAATAACATCAAGGGAGAAATAAACCACAGGCTCAGAGGCGAGAATGCCCTCGATCAGGCCGGACTTGACAGGATGCTTAAGGACTTAGACGGCACAGAGAATAAAACAAGGCTTGGGGCAAATGCAATTCTGGCAGTGTCGATTGCATGCGCGAAAGCAGCAGCAAAGAGCCGTGGACTGCCTCTGTACAGCTATCTTGGCGGAGTTGGCGCGAGGACGCTCCCGATGCCAATGATGAACGTCATAAACGGAGGCGCACATGCGGGGAACAGTATAGATATACAGGAGTTCATGCTTCTGCCGGTGGGTGCGGAGAGCTTCGCGGAGGGAGTAAGGTGGTGTGCAGAGGTTTTTCATGCGCTGAAAAGGGTGGTCCCGGCGAGCGGAGTGGGGGATGAGGGAGGATATGCTCCGGAACTGGACTCCGACGAGGACGCATTGAGGGCATTGATGAACGGAGTTCAGTCCGCGGGCTTTGAACCGGGCAGGGATTTTCTGTTTTCCATCGACGCGGCATCCTCGGAATGGTATGATGGAGGTGTTTACCACCTTCCAAAGAGAAATAAAAGGATGAGTACAGATGAGCTCATAGGCTACTGGAGAACCATCTGCGGGGAGTATCCGATCTTCTCTATTGAGGACGGCTGCGCGGAGGAGGACTGGGAAGGGTGGCAGCGCCTCACGCAGGCGCTTGGCGGAAGAGCGGCACTGGTAGGGGATGACCTGTTTGTAACAAATGTGAGACGGATAAGGAGGGGAATTGAACTTCACGCCGGCAACGCTGTTCTGGTAAAGATGAACCAGATAGGGACGCTGACTGAGACACTGGAGGCAGTGGAGCAGACGAAGTCAGCGGGTTATCGAGCTATCATTTCTCACCGCTCAGGGGAGACAGAGGATACCACCATAGCGGACCTGGCTGTAGCCACAAACGTCGGTTTGATAAAGACAGGAGCGCCGTCACGGACTGACAGGACGGCGAAATATAACAGACTTCTGCGTATAGAGGAGGAACTGGGCAGCTGCGCTCTTTTTCAGAGTGTCCTCTAAGGCCGGTTCACAGATGATTAAGGAGCGCCCGGGGACGCTCCTTAATCAGTCGTAAACGATTATATGAAATACGCCTGTATTTTTACATACAAATGATGAATTTATATTCAAAACGACGTTGAAAAAATGAGAGAGAAGCTCTATAATGCGTATGTGTCCGGAATCCAATGAAGTGAGAGGTAAAAAATGAAAAAACTGAGAAGAATGGCAGTAGCGGCACTTTGCGGTGCAATGGTGCTGTCTCTTGCGGCCTGCGGAGGTAATGGAGATTCCTCCGGCGTTACAGAAGAGATATCCGTATATACGAACGCCTATTTTGCGCCCTTTGAGTATTATGACGGGACTGAGATAAAGGGCGTCGATGTGGATATCATGAACATGGTTGGAGAAAAGATGGGGAGGTCGGTGAAGTTCACTAATGTGGAGTTTTCCACAATCATAGATACAGTATCGACCGGAAAGCTGGCTGATGTGGGTGCAGCGGGCATCACCATCACAGATTCCCGTAAGGAGCAGGTAGATTTTTCAGATCCATATTTTACATCCGTGCAGTATGTGATATACAGAACCGGTGACATGACGCTGGACGGGAAGGACGGGGACGTGGAATACATACTCTGGAGCTCTCTGGCGGGAAAAAAGATTGGTGTTCAGGTGGATACGACAGGCGATATCTATGTCAGCGGAGAGGTGAACGGAGATGAGGACTTCGATGGTCTGCTGAAGGATACTGGGGCGGAGCGCGTCGGATATGACAGCGCACAGCTGGCTGTAGATGCGGTGAGTGCCGGTCAGGTAGACGTGGTGGTGGTCGATTATCTTCCGGCCTCCTATATTGTTGAGAAGAATGAGGGCTACGAGTGCGCTGCGCTCTATTACCCCGGAGATGGGGGAGCAGAACCGTATCCCACGCAGGAGCAGTATGCCATATGCGTTACAAAGGGGCAGGACGAGCTCCTCGATGCCATCAATGACGTGCTTGCGGAGCTTGGAGAAGAGGGCATTAATGATTTGGTAATGGAGCACATGGGTTTCTGAGCGATTCAGGGAGGCTCCCGCAGAAGGCGAGAGCGATCTGCGGGAGTTTTTTCGTGATAAAGGTGCGAAAACGCAGGAATACTTAGGTATTTCAAGCTTAAGAGCGTATATTTGGAGGGAGAGATCCGGTTACCTCCGATGGCGCATTTGTCTTGAGCTTCCTTAAGATCAGCGGAACGGCCCTTCATCGCCGTCCCGCCTTTTTATGAAGGGAAGAAAAGCAGAGAGCAGGTGAAGCGATGTTTTTTGAAAAGATAGGCTTGATATTCAGTACCCAGAAGTACCTGGACAGCATGTTCACAGGGCTCAAGGCGACGGTCGTCATATCTCTTGGCGCAGCGGTGTTGGGTCTTCTGCTCGGGACGGCAGTGGCGCTTGCCACACTGGCAAAAGGCAGAAATCCTCTTCTGCTGCTGATCCAGGGGGTGTGCAAGGTGTATGTGACCGTGGTGCGCGGCACACCTATGGCATTACAGCTTTTTATAATGGCGTTTGTTGTTCTGGCAATACGTGGCTTTCCGCTGGAAGTTACAGCAATAATAGCTTTTGGTGTGAATTCAGGGGCGTATGTGTCGGAGAATATCCGTGCCGGCATACTTTCCGTTGACATTGGACAGACAGAGGCCGGCAGGTCCCTTGGAATGACAGCGTCGGCTACGATGCGAAAGATAGTGATACCCCAGGCTGTAAAAAACGTCATACCGTCCATTGGCAATGAGCTGATTGCGTTGATCAAGGAGACGTCAATAGTAAGCATGATAGGAATATTTGACCTGACGGCAGCTGCGAAGAATGTCGGGGCAGGCAACAATCTGGCAAATTATCTCGCGCCGATGACAGTGGCGGCGCTCTTCTACCTTGCGATTGTCTATCTGTTGACCTTCGCTATAAAGCGGATAGAGAGGAGGCTGCGGGAAAGTGATAAGCGTTAGAAATATCTTCAAGAACTTCGGAAATCTGGAGGTGCTGAAGGGCGTATCCTGTGAGGTGGAGAAGGGCGGCAAATATGTGATAATAGGCCCTTCCGGAGGCGGGAAATCCACGCTGCTGCGGTGCATGAATCTTCTGGAATTTCCCACATACGGGGAAGTGTGGCTGGATGATAAGCTGATAACACCCCCTGATCCGTATCTGCACCCGGAGGTAATTACAGCCTCAGAGACCTTCCGGGAGCTGAAGGCCCGGGGAGGTACTGAGGCTGAGCTGATAGAGAAAATCAGAAGGGAGGATCTGCTTAAGAAACGAGAGGGAAGGGCATACAGGGAGGAGCTCCACAGAATAGAGGAGGAGAACAGACAGGAGCTGAATACAGCGCGTCAGAAGATGGGAATGGTATTTCAGCAGTTCAATCTGTTTCCGCACCTGACTGTGATGCAGAATCTGACACTCGCGCCTGTGCAGAACAAGCTGAAAACAAAGGAAGAGGCCACAGAGAATGGAATGCTGCTGTTAAAGCGTGTGGGGTTATCAGATAAAGCTGATGAGTATCCTGGACGGCTGTCCGGCGGGCAGAAGCAGCGGATTGCGATAGTCCGCGCGTTGAATATGGAGCCGGAGGTGATGCTTTTCGATGAGCCAACCAGTGCCCTGGACCCTGAGATGATAGGAGAGGTGCTGGACGTGATGAAGGATCTGGCGCGGG
>CAYPMJ010000093.1:0-8013 GCA_964411785.1 uncultured Oscillospiraceae bacterium | reverse complement strand
CAATCCCAGTCTGCAATTTACATTGTGACTCCGGAGATCTTTTCAGAAAAAGACGCTGCGCCTCAGAATGAGGCGCAGCAGAGACGGATGTGTGACGGTGATAGACCACCCGTCACATTCTCCCGCATGCTTTCAGAAAACTCTTTATGATTTCCACAGCACCATCGCAGCCGACAGTAGAGGTATTAATGCATAAATCGTGAGAATAAATGCTGCCCCATGCTTCGCCGGTGAAGTCCTTGTAATATGTAGCGCGGCTCTTATCAAGCTTGTTGAGTTTGGACTCAGCGGCCTTAGCATCAAGCTTGAACTCATCCATCGTAAACTTTATGCGGTCGGCGCGGTTGGCGTAGATAAAGATTTTAACACAGTTGGGATCATCTCGGAGAACGTACTCCGCGCAGCGTCCGACGATCACGCAGCTATCCCTGGAGGCAACCTCCTTGATAACCGTGGACTGTGCAGAGTAGGCAGAGAAGGTTATAGGCAGATCGTACTGAACACTGAATGTACCGGACGGATAAGCAGCAGAGGCAAGGTTAAACAGGAAGCTGCTGGTGGCGTGGTTCTCCAGATTGTCAATGTACTCAGGGGAGAGACCGCTCTTCTCAGCGGCCATCTCGATAATTTTTCTGTCAAACAGGACCACACCCAAGTCATTTGCCAGTTTTCTGGCGACAACTGCACCGCCGCTGCCGAAGGAACGGCTGATGGCGATAACGGTTTTTTTCATAAAAGTCCCTCCTACATAAATTTTTCAGGCCGCCGAAAATGCATGTCCTTCCTTCCATACTAGCACAGTCGGACGCAATTTTCAATGATTATTTGAAATATTTTTTACTGTGATTCTTTCGCTCTGTGCTGAGAAAAATAAACGGAGCTTAAGACAATTGCGGCATCGGTGCTGTGCAGTTCTTTTCGCCAGAAGTGCGCTGCTCAAGCTTGAAATACTAAGGGTTCTCCCGCCTTCGCGTCTTTCTCACGAATGATCTCTTTCATATTTATCTAGCCTGTTTCAAGGGACTCCTTAAGAATAATCTACTGGCTCTTCCTGTAAATCAAAAGGTATAGCCTGGAACAAACAGCCATAGAATATGGCATCCTTCTTTTATATTACGGGGGCCTTAACTATGGTTTACGAGGGGAAAAGAGCGCATTCAGCAAGAAAGAGGGGAAGACACTGCCAGGGGAACTCCATTGAAACCAGGCTTATCGTATGCATGTGGGTGCTCATCGCAGCGGTGATCATCAAGATTGCTTTTCCAGGGATACTCTCCTCCGCTGAGGACGCGCTGACGCGGGTAATGGGGGGAGGCATGGATTTAAACGGAGCTTTGCAGGTGTTAGGTGAGGCTGTATCAGGTGAACGCCGACTTTCGGATGCACTTCCTGAGGCATGGCACCAGGCATTTCAGGCAGAGACTGACTATTTGCAGGTTTCCGCTGGGGATATGGACGATGAGGAACTATACGGTGATGTAACCGGAAAAACCACTACAGTCGAGCCGGATTTCGATGAGCAGGGAACTGCAGATGGTGACAGTACCAATGCAGACACCATGGTTGCCGCTTTTATAGCCAGCCAGGCAGCCTATTCTGACTATCCCTTTCCTGATAACGCCACATTGGAACGGTTAGAACTTGGAGTGGAAGGGAATTGTCCTGCTGAGGGAAGTATCACATCTGGATTCGGGTTTCGTGAGAATCCCAACGGAGGGGGTGTAAAATTTCACTACGGATTAGATATCGGAGTTTCAGAGCGTTCTGAGGTTTCAGCTTTTGCGGATGGTACGGTATGGGCTGTTGGTGACAGCTCCAGCTATGGAATCTACCTGATCCTGGAACATGAGGGCTTCAGAACGCTGTACGCACACCTGAATGAGGTTTTGGTTTCATCCGGTCAAAGTATAACGATTGGGGAAACGGTGGCGCTCTCAGGAAGCAGCGGTAACGCAACAGGCCCTTGTCTGCACTTTGAGATAATTGTCAATGGGCTATATATCAATCCGCAATACTACCTTTAATGTATGCGTAAAATTGATGTTACTGTTTCCCCATCAGCTCTTTTGTCACTATCTGTACTTATTGCAGTGCTGGATTGGCATACCGCAGCAGAGGTACTGTCAGCGGCATTGCTCCATGAGTTCGGGCATTTAATTGCAATGGCCCTCTGCAATGTGAAAGTGGAGAGCGTGAGCTTTGAAGCCGTTGGCCCAAAAATCGGTTACACACAGATCGTGTCATATGGAGTGGATGTGTTTGTCGCAGCTGCGGGACCGGTTATGAGCTTATCTGTTGCGTTAATCGCCGCATGCATGAATACTCTGATTGGAAGCATAGCGCTACAGGAATTTTCGGGACTTAATCTCCTTTACTGCATCCTCAATATAATACCAATATGTACCACCGACGGAGGACGCATTTTCGGCGCGGTCCTTGCGCTGTTTCTCGGTTCAGGTCCAGCCTGGTACATACAAATTGGGGTTAGTCTGGCTATGATTGCAGGACTATTTGCAGATGGATTGGTGCTATTCGTCAAAAGTGAAGGCAACTTCTCTCTTATCCTTTGTGCGATATTTCTCTTGAAAGCTTGTTGCAAAGAGAAAAGAAGTAGTGTAAAATCATTCCATTGGATTTGATTTTCCATGTTCAACAGGGAAAAAAGGAACAGGAAGGATTCAGAGCATGACGCCTACATTGGAGAGAATATTACAGCGCGTCCAGAAGCCAGCCAGATACACAGGAGGCGAATATAATCAGATTGTCAAAAATAAGGAAGAAACTGAGGTCCGATTTGCATTCTGTTTCCCGGATACCTATGAAATCGGAATGTCTAATTTGGGTCTGCGTATACTATATGGTGTGCTGAATGAGGAGCCAGGCGTCTGGTGTGAGCGTGCTTTTGCGCCCTGGGGCGATATGGAAGAGGAGCTTCGCAAGGCAAAAATCCCACTTTATGCTTTAGAGAGCGGCGACCCACTGGGAGACTTTGACCTGATAGGTTTTTCTCTGGGTTATGAAATGGCATACACCAATGTGCTGAACATGCTGGATCTGGCAGGACTTCCTGTACGGGCGGAGGACAGAAAGGAACTCACACCTATTGTTTTTGCGGGTGGAACATCCTGCGTCAATCCAGAGCCCATGGCAAGGTTCATGGATCTGTTTGCTATTGGAGACGGAGAAGAGCTTGACCTGGATATTGTGCGCCTTTACAGGAGAGCTAAAAGGGAAGGATGGAGCAAAAAGTCATTCCTCCTTGAGGCGGCGAAAATACCAGGTGTCTATGTCCCGTCTCTATACGAGGCAACTTATCATGAGGATGGCACATTGGAACGATTTGTCCCAAGGGAATGTGCTGCGGAGAAGGTAACCAAGCGTATTATTGAAAACCTGGACGAAGCGTTCTTCCCATGTAAGGCAATTGTTCCATCCACCGAGATAGTACATGACCGCATAGTTCTGGAGCTGTTCAGGGGATGCATCCGCGGATGTCGTTTCTGTCAGGCGGGGTATGCCTACCGGCCTGTACGCCGGCGAAGTCCGGAACTGCTTCTTGCCAAAGCGAAGGAGGCGCTTCTTGATTCGGGATATGAGGAGATCACACTGTCTTCCCTCTCCACCAGCGATTATAAGGGGCTTTCAGAGCTTTGCGATGGATTGATAGACTGGTGCGAACCCAGGAAGATCAGTCTGTCCCTACCGTCGTTGCGTGCTGATAACTTTTCCATGTCCCTGATGGAAAAGGTTCAGAAAGTCCGCCGAACTGGGCTGACCTTTGCACCAGAGGCTGGAAGCCAGCGGCTTCGGGATGTAATTAACAAAAACGTAACAGAGGAAGATCTGCTTCGATCCTGTAAAGTTGCATTTGAGGGCGGATGGAGCACTCTGAAGCTGTATTTTATGTTGGGGCTGCCCACAGAAACAGATGATGATGTGCTGGCAATAGCGGAACTTGCGAATAAGGTTCTTCAAACCTGGAGGGAGTACGCTTCCAACAGAGCCAGGGGATTAAAGCTCACAGTCAGTACCTCATGCTTTGTGCCGAAGCCTCATACACCATTTCAGTGGGAGCAGCAGGTGGCAATAGACGAGTACATGCGTCGCGTAAGGTTGCTCCGAGACAATATGCGGTCAAAAGCAATAACCTACAACTGGCATGAGGCAGACGTATCACAGGTGGAGGCTGCACTCTCCCGAGGGGACAGGCGTACAGGGGAGGCGATAGAGGCTGCCTGGCGTCGCGGGGGAAAACTGGACTCATGGAGCGAGTATTTCAGTTTCGACCGGTGGCGTGAAGCGTTCAATGCAGCTGGACTCTCTCTGGAAGATACAGCATGTCGTGAGCGGGGAGAAGATGAGCTTCTGCCGTGGGATTTTGTCGATCTGGGAGTGGACAAGTCGTGCTTTCTGCGCGAACGGCACAGGTCCCGCGCGGGAAAACTGACTCCTGATTGCCGCGCCGCCTGTACAGGCTGTGGTGCAAACAGGCTGCTTCATGGGAGGTCATGTGATGAGTGACAGGCTTCTGATGGAAAAAACAGGTCGGGCAATATATATATCCCATTTGGACTTGATGAGATGCATGCAGCGTGTTTTCGCCAGAACCGGAGTGGCAATCAGGCACACATCAGGCTTTAATCCGCATCCTTATATATCCTTTGCGCTTCCGCTTCCGGTCGGTACCGAGAGCGTATGTGAGCTGATGGACTTTGAAATAGTAGATGCAACTGATCTGAAAGAAATACCGGTACTCTTAGACAGAGCTCTGCCGGAAGGTCTGCGCGTCGTGGACGCATATAAAAGCGACAGAAAATTCAAGCATATCAAATGGCTTGAGGTCTTGTGCCGTCTGGAATATGACAACGGAATCGCTGAGGCGGATGAGAGGAGAATTCACGATCTGTTTACAGGTAAAACTCTTCAGGTGGAAAAGACCTCAAAGCGGGGTATCTCAGTGGTGGACATTCTTCCGATGATGGACAGGCTGTGTCTGGAAAAGTCTTCAGAAACAGAATTGCGCCTTACAGCACTGGTGTCCGCTCAGGAGCCGTCGCTCTCACCGGCAGTGCTGGTTTCCGCAATTACACAAAGCCTTCCGGATCTGAAACCGGATTTTGCGGCGTTCCGGCGGCTGGAGATATACGACAGTGACATGAAAGTTTTCAGATAACAAGACAGGAGGAAAAGAAATGGAAACAGAGGTACACAGAATAGGTGTTCTTACATCTGGAGGCGACGCTCCTGGCATGAACGCAGCAATTCGCGCGGTAGTCAGGACAGCACACTCATTGGGCATTGAGTGTGTAGGTATCAAACGCGGTTACAATGGACTTATCAATGGGGATATGCGGCCACTGGGTCCGTCCGATGTGTCTGGTATCACTTCTATGGGTGGTACGATGATTTATACGGCACGCAGCGCTGAATTCCAGACACAGGAGGGACTTAAACGCGCAGCGGACTCATGCCGTTTTCGAGGCATAGACGGGCTTGTAACCATAGGCGGTGATGGTACTTTCCGTGGAGCAAGCGAGCTTTCCAAGTTTGGCGTGGCTGTGGTAGGCATCCCGGCCACCATTGACAACGATATTGCCTGCACAGAATATACCATCGGCTTTGATACTGCTTGCAACACAGCTATAGAGTGTGTGGACAAGCTGTCGGATACTATGCGTTCCCACGAACGGTGTTCTGTTGTGGAGGTAATGGGGCATCGTGCTGGTCATCTGGCACTGTTTGTCGGAATTGCAGCGGGAGCCACGGCCATTCTCGTACCGGAGAAGCCCACGGATTATGAGCGCGATGTTGTAAAGCCAATCCGGGATGCCAGACTTTACGGTCGGACAAACTTTACAGTTATTGTTGCCGAGGGCGCCGGGTCTGCAAGCGAGGTTGCACAGGTAGTACACGAGGAAACCGGTATGGATACACGCGTCACTGTACTAGGACACGTCCAGCGCGGAGGCAGACCATTGGTCCGCGATCGTGTTATAGCCACACGTATGGGTTATGAGGCAGTTCGCATTCTTGCTTCAGGCGGAAATAACCGGGTTGTGTGCATGCGTGGGAGCGTCTACTGTGATATGGATATTCAGGAGGCAGTTCAGATGAAGAAAGGCCTGGACGAGGATATTTATAATATTCTTGCTGCAATCCACAGCGGAGTGTGAGACCGACGGTCCGATAATAAAACAGCAAGAATAGCAAGAATGTGTAATGACGAGCTGTGGAAATGGAGTGCACTATGCATACATTAAGTGAGCTCACGTCTCTTTTGCTGACTGCCTCTGCTTTTCTCCTCGGCGCGTTCATCGGTAGCTTTGTCGAAATAGCCGCACAGCGCAGCACTTCACAGGAGAGCGATAATAAGCGCCCGCATTGTGACTGCTGCGGCCATGCGCTGGGTATCCGTGAACTTATTCCTTTTGGGAGTTGGCTTCTCCTGCGTGGACGATGCCGCTATTGCGGTGCGAAGACTGGAGTCAGGCGAATTGCAGCTGAGCTTTTTGGTGGGATTGCTTTTGCCGAATCCTATCTGCAGACCGGACTGAGCTGGCATACTCTTGAACTTGTGCTTCTGTTTTGCATTTTGCTGTATCTTGCTTTAGTGGATTATGAGACAATGAGACTTCCGAATCTGCCAATGCTTGCGGGAACGCTGAGCTGGGTGTGCTTCCTGCAGACGTACTCTGATCCGTTTTCACGTTTTCTGGTTGGACTTTGTGCGGCTGTCATTTTGGGTGGCGGAATGCTTGTCCTATCCGTTATAATGGATAGGATTTTGAAGAAGGAATCCCTTGGGGGTGGAGATATAAAGCTCTATGCCCTGCTGGGCCTGGTGTTCGGCCTGAAATATGGACTGCTTCTTGTCATTCTGTCCTGTATACTCGGGTTGCTTTTCGCCGCAGTTATTGGAGTTCGGAGGAATGGCCAGTTTCCGTTAGCTCCCGCCATTGCCATGGCAGCACTGCTCACTGTCATGTTCGGGCAGCCAGTGTTGACCTGGTATTACAGCTTGTTTTAGAGAGGATCAGAGATATCCGAATCCATTGTGGAATTCAGAAGGTTTCAGGACATCCGCACATGACAGTACCTGAATTGGATACATCTATGCTTGTTCCTATTCCACCACTTGCCGAGCAAAAGTGAATGGTCGAAAAGATAGAAGAATTTACGGCTAAAAATGACGTGGCTTATAAACACTTGCAATTTGCGTAAAAAAAACCTTGCATTTTTGGAAAAGAAGTGGTATCATACTTAGGCGTTTGGCGGGCAGACTTAGTCCGCTGTTAGAGGGATGGTCCTATGACGTGATGAGCGTTACGAACATCTTCCAAGAAGGGAGGAACACCACCATGAATTTAGTCGATACTCTTGCAGAGCAGTATATGAAAAAAGAACTCCCGCCTATGAATGTAGGAGATACCGTTCGCGTTACAGTCCGTGTAAAGGAGGGGAACCGTGAACGGAATCAGGCTTTTGAGGGGACAATCATTGCCAAAAAGCACGGGGGGATCAATGAAACAATCACTGTCCGCCGGATTTCCTACAACGTGGGCTGTGAGAAGGTTTTCCCGGTTCATTCCCCATCAATAGTCTCTGTCGAAACTATCCGCCGCGGCAAAGTCAGAAGGGCGAAGCTGTATTACCTTCGTGATAGGGTCGGCAAGAACGCCAAGGTCAAAGAGAGAATATAAAAAAAGGGCGAGAGCCCTTTTTTTATTTAAAATGAGGCGTATAATTGAAATGTCCATCAGTGATGCATGAGGAGTGTGCTCTATGCAAGACGAAGAAAATGTGGATGATCTGACCTTGAAATATTCTTCAGATCCGGGGAATACAGAAAATACTATTGGGAGCTCCGATCCGGAGGAAAAAATAAACAGTCCTGAAGGAAATGAGCAGAAGGAAAAAAGTAACAGACTGGAACTATATGACTGGGTTCAGTGTGTGTCCCCGGCATTGTGGGTGGGAATATTTTTTTTTTGGTTGTGGGTTCGGTCGGTTATT
>CAYPMJ010000092.1:0-8084 GCA_964411785.1 uncultured Oscillospiraceae bacterium | reverse complement strand
CCACGACCTCCAGCGTGACAGGCTGGCGTTCTAAACCGACTGAACTACTCGGCCATATTCTGGTGGGAGTAACAGGGCTCGAACCTGTGACCTCCTGCTTGTAAGGCAGGCGCTCTGACCAGCTGAGCTATACTCCCGATTACAGGCCCACCGCGCTCTCCCGAACCCTCGCCCGAACGACAGGTGCTATTATACTAAATGTCAACTCCTTTGTCAACTACATTTTTTCTTTTTCCAGGTCTTTTTCCTGGCGTTGCCCTTAAAATATAGTCGATTTACTGTTTATGCACTTAATCTACGGCAGAATCAACCGGCAGCACTGCCTGGACAGGGCACGGCGATCTCTTCATATCTGATGCGCCAGCCAGACATCCTTTATCATGTACACATGTCTTTTTTCCAGAAACGGTATATTTTCTGTGAAAGCAGGCACAATAATGCCAGACTCTCTTTATGGAGGTAAAAAGCTTTGGATAATCACAGGCACAAATACAAACGTCTGCTGGCCGCGGCACTTATCTTCACCCTGGCAATCTGCTCCGCAGGCTGGCTCTCCGCAATGGCCGCGGCCTACGTCACAACGACGACCGTGGCAAGCCTCAACTGCGCGCCGGTGGCTGAAAACCTGTCCATTGAAACCTATCGCGGGGTTGCCGTCACCGGAACCTTCCGCTCCGTTGACCCTGAGGGCGACTCAGTATCCTACTCCATCGCCATGCAGCCCAGAAAGGGACAGGTAGCCGTGGACGGATCAAGCTTCTCCTACACTCCCGGCGAGGGCAAAAAGGGAAAGGACTCCTTCTCCTATGTGGCTATCGACTGTGCCGGAAATATCTCCGGGAAAGCGGAAGTCACTGTCAATATCAAAAAGCAGTCCACCAAGGTAGTCTACTCAGATATGTCGGGAAGCGACGCCTGGTATGCAGCCACGGAGCTTGCCGAACGCGGTATTTTTGTCGGCGAACGGGTTGGCGATTCATACCTCTTCTCACCTGATCTGCCGGTCACCAGAGGCGAATTTCTCGCCATGTGCATCGACCTCACCGGCGGTGAGCTTGTCGGTGAGATTGCCCGCACAGGGTTTGCTGATGACGCTGACATCCCTGTCTGGCAGAAGCCGTATGTCACAACAGCAGTCATGCTGGATATCGTCAACGGGAAGGTCAACGAAGACGGTAAAATCATCTTTGCCGCCGGCGACAACATCTCCTTTGCCGAGGCGACAGTCATGCTCAATAACGCCCTCGCAATAACCGACGTGTCATATGAGGATCTCCCGGAGACGTGCCCGGCATGGGCCAGCCAGGCTGTGGCAAATCTCTCCTCTTGCAGGATTATCACCGACAGCGGCCGCAGCTCCTCTGCCGCTTCCGTCACGCGTGGTGACGCGGCTAAGCTGCTGCTGGGCGCTCTGGAGCTGTCAGATTCACGCAGCCAGGGCGGGTCACTTCTGAGCTGGGCCAGGTGACATCTGCAAAACGAAACCGCACGGTGTCTTCCGTGCGGTTTCGTTTTTTATTTAAGGCCGAACTTCTTGTTGAACTTATCCACGCGTCCACTTGTATCGACAAGCTTCTGTTTACCAGTATAAAAGGGGTGACACTTTGAGCAGATCTCAACCTTAATATCACTCTTTGTACTGCCAGTCTCTATAACTTCACCGCACGCGCACCGGATCGTGGTCTGTCCGTATTTGGGATGAATTCCTTCCTTCATCATGTTCACCTCTTTCGTGATTGCAAATCAGCGCAGATAATTCTATCACGACCAATCAGAAAAAGCAACTGTTTTTTTCGAGTTGTACAGATTTTTTCTTGAATTCATCACCCTCAGTCAGATGCAGAGCTTCCCTAAGTGTTTCTGTGCTTTCAAACGTCCGCCGATATTGACAAGGCTGTGTTATACGCGTATAATTGAAAGCATCGGTGAAGCTGATATTATTATAGGGGAGCCTTCGCAAATCGGCGATTACGCGTTTGTCTTAAGCTTCCCCGGGAGAGGCGGACACTTATCGAGGGGTCCGCGTCTCTCCTCATCCTGGGAGCATCCGTATAATATGAAAACAGATTACCATATTCAAATGGAGAATATTTTGTCAGAGCTCGGAGGCCGCCGGCCAAAGCTTTTGCTGCATGCATGCTGTGCGCCATGTGCCAGCGCAGTTCTCGAAAGATTAGATCCGTTTTTTCAGATAGTGATTTTCTACTACAATCCAAATATCTGGCCGCACGAGGAGTACGAGAAGCGCTTTGAGCAATTTCCAAGACTTCTGCACGCGAACGGAATGTGGGATCGTGTGGAGCTGATAAAGTGTGCTTACGACGCAGACAGCTTTACTGACGCCGCAAGAGGCCTGGAGTCGGAACCGGAGGGAGGCGCGAGGTGTCCCGGATGCTTTGGCCTCAGGCTCCGTAAGACCGCATCTGAGGCGCGTGAGCTTGGTGCGGAGTTCTTCGCCACGACGCTCACTGTCAGTCCCCACAAAAACGCCTCCCTCATAAACGGGATCGGCTCTGCCGTCGCCCTGGAAGCCGGCGTCCGCTGGCTGCCATCGGACTTCAAGAAAAAAGATGGATACCTGCGCTCCATAAGGCTCTCCGAACAATTCGGACTCTATCGGCAGGACTACTGCGGCTGTCAATTTGCCCGCTCGTGTGCTCCTGAGGAGCCTGAAGGCCGCTGCTGACCGCAATGCACCTTCATCTTTCAGAATTTTTAAGAAATAAAACTGTCATATGTTATAGAAAACCCGCGCCGGTTATGCTAAAATAGAGGCGACAGGTTTCCACACCCTGTCCAAGCGCGGTCTCCGCGTTCGTTCGGCGCCCACATCTGGGCGTCGTTCTCTAAACAAAAAATGGAGGTACTATAACTATGCGCAGATTTTCCAACCGTGATATTGCTCTGGCCGCTGTCGTGGCAGCAATATACACAGCCCTCACTCTCTTCCTGCCTATCCCTCAGTATGGGGAGATTCAGTTCCGTCTCGCTGAGGCAATGACGGTACTGCCGTTTCTCTTTCCCTGGGCCGCGCCCGGACTCATTGTCGGGTGCTTTCTCGCCAACCTTCTCGGCTCGCCCTTTGTTCTGGACTGGGTCTTTGGAACCCTCGCCACAGCCATAGCCTGCGTTGGCACCGCGAAAGCGCCGTCAAAGTGGCTTGCTCCACTGCCGCCTGTTCTGTGCAATGCCCTCATCGTCGGCGCCGAGATCTCCTGGAGTTCTGTGGGCTTCGGCGCTGCATTCTGGAAAAGCTATGGGCTGTGCGCTTTGTCGGTGGGTTTTGGAGAGCTCCTGGTCTGCTTCGCCCTCGGGCTTCCGCTCCTCGCCGCTCTGCCAAAGAACAGATTCCTTCGGGGGTTTATTTCGGAAAAACGTCTTTCCACACTGTAGATACACTGGACCTGCTTCTGTCGTTCCAGTAGGAGTATAGATTTTCAGATAAAAAGGAGGAGCTTTTCATGAAGGTCAGAAAGGCCGTTATCCCCGCCGCCGGGCTTGGTACCAGAATGCTTCCCGCGACAAAAACTGTCCCAAAGGAAATGCTTCCGCTGGTGGATAAGCCTGTCATCCAGTACATTATCGAGGAGGCTGCGGCCTCCGGTATTGAGGACATCCTGATTGTCACGAATCGCGCCAAATCGGCCATGGATGACTATTTCGACTATTATCCGGAGCTGGAGGACCGTCTCCTTCGGGATGGGAAAACCCGTGAGGCTGAGGTTGTCCGCCGCTCAGCTGATTTAGCCAACATATTCTATGTGCGCCAGAAGGAGACTCACGGCCTTGGCCACGCTGTAGCGAGGGCACGTCGCTTCATAGGCGACGAATATTTTGCCGTGCTTCTTGGCGACGACGTCATGATGGCCGAAAAGCCTGTCCTCTCGCAGCTTATCGAGGCGGCGGAGACATATTGCGGCAGCTGTGTCGGTGTACAGAAGGTGAGCGACGAGGCCATTTCACACTACTCCTCCGTGAAGATGACCCCCCGCAGCGGGCGTGTCTACGATGTACAGGACCTGAATGAAAAGCCGTCTCAGGAGGAGAAATTCTCCAATTATGCCGTCCTTGGCCGCTATGTACTCAGTCCCGCCATATTTGATATTCTCGACAATACTGCCCCTGGCCGTGGCGGTGAGATCCAGCTTACAGACGGTCTGGCACGGCTTGCAAAAGAATCCCGGATGCTGGCGGTGGACTTTGAGGGCCGTCGCTACGACACAGGAAACCAGCGGGGCTTTCTGGAGGCCACTATCGACTTTGCGCTCAATAAGGAGGGCGAGATCGGCCAGTGGCTCAGGGCTTTTATCAAGGATAAGGCGAAAACACTTTAAGAAGGTTTTACTTATGGGACTGTATGAGCTTGCTCGGCGAGTCAATGCCAGGAGGAAGGCGTACCTTAAGCAGCGGGCAGGGACGGTTCTCTCCCCTGTGCGGCGAATAGAGCGCGTTCACCCGGTGCATGGCAGGCGGCTTGTTGCAATGACTTTTGATGATGGCCCCGATGCCCTCGGTGTGGAGGGGCGCGGAAAGGGCCTTACGGAGGTGTTGCTTGACTCGCTTTCGGAGTACGGGGCCAGGGTTACATTCGATGTCATAGGCGACACGAGCCCTAACTATCCCGATGAAAAGGGCGACGACGGCACTTTTCTGTGGAGTGGGCGCGCCTTTGACCACTACCCTGAGTTTGGCTGCGACGAGCTCGCCGGTGCAAAGAACCAGCCGGAACTCACAGCACGCATACTGAGGGAGGGACACGAACTGGCAAATCACGGCTCCACCCATCGTCTTTTCGGACCTATGAGGGCTGTTTACGGGGAACGCCGCCACTTTGACACGCTTCAGGAGGTGGTTGCGGATCTGCAGGACCTGCACAGCTTCCTTCAAGATCGTCTCGGGTACAATATGCGCCTTGGCCGTCCGGCCCACTATATTGACAGGATACCTGACGGCTCAACGGCCTATGACGCCTACAGAATAATGGGCTACAACTATGTAGCCGCCAGCTTCGACGGAGCCGGCTGGCAGCCGCTCTCCTCCTATGAAAAGGAGGTTGAAGCCATGGTAAAGCCGCTTCAACTGGCGCTGGAACAGAACCCGGAGGCGTTGAACGGCTCTGTAATCTTCCAGAAGGACGGCTGCAATATGGCGCGTCGCACACCGATTATCGACGCGCTGCCCCAGCAGCTGGCGCTGCTGAGGGAATACGGTTACGAGGTCGTCCCCGTATCAGAGCTTCTGGAAATGTCTCCCTTTGAGGACCTTGAACCGGAAACTCCGGAGGCAGAGGCGGCGCGTTTTCTGCTGGCACGGGGACACGTGGTCGGATACAGAAACAACACCTTTCATGGGGAACGCGCAATAACAGTCGATGAAGTATATCTGACTCTGGCGTCCCCTGAGCTTCTGCGGACCCCCAGACGATTGACGCAGCGGGAGCTTGTGGAGCTTGCAAGGAGCAGCGCCGGAGTCTCCATAGGCAGCGCATCCGGGAACAGCCTTCTGGCTCTGGCTGAGCATTCCGGCGTGGAGGGCAGCCCGGCGCTGAAGGACAGGTATAGCGTCACGCGGCGGGATGCAATGCCTCTGCTTGCAGAGATAGTGAGGTCTGCCGGAACATGAGTCAGGCGATAGTTACAGACCTCAGGTACAGGATGGCGCTCGCCCCTGTGAGGACGCTTAAAAGGGCCGGTTATCAGGTAACAGGGGTTGAGCTTTCCACCACGTCGGAGCGGCGGGCTATCTGTTTTGCCTCAAAAGCGCTCTCTGACAGGCGTTTTCTGCCTGCCGGGGACGGTTTCATACAGGCTCTTGCCCAGCTCTGCCGTGAGAAATCAGAGATGGGCGAAAAGCCTGTCCTTCTGCCCGTCGGACGCGGGACGCTGGAGCTTGTCCGGGACTCTCCGGAGCTGGCAGAGGCAGCTGATTTTCTCGTCCCCGGCGCGGAATCCATGGCCCTTGCAGACGACAAGTGGGAGCTTAATAAGCTTGCGTCGTCTCTTGGAATTCCAACCCCCCGGACGCTTTGCAGGACGCAGTTTGGCTCTTTGGAGGAGCTTGCTTACTCAAGCTCCTATCCGGCGTTCATTAAATTCCGGAACGGTGAACTGTTAGGTCTGAAGCCGGTGGATCGCTACCGGGTCGTCCGCACTCCGGAGGAGCTCATGGCCGTATATCCCCAGATGGAGGCTGTCGACAGCAGCCCGATAGTTCAGGCATCTGTCCCGGGGCATGACATAGGAATCGCCGTCTTAATGGGCAGGGACGGGCGGCTTGTGGACCATCTGTGCTATGAATCCCTGCGTGAATACCCGGCCACCGGCGGTCCGACCTGTCTTTGCAGGACTGTGGAAAGCAGAAATCTTGTGCTTTACGCCAAGACGCTGCTGCAGGCTCTCTCCTTCCGCGGGATAGCCATGCTGGATTTCCGCGGCAGTCTGGAAAATCCGCTTCTGCTTGAAGTGAACCCAAGGGTGTGGGGCAGCGCCAATCTGTGTGATGTAGCTGACTCCTCCTTTTTCCCCAGCTACGCCCGTGAGGCGCACGGGGAGTGCTGTGCGGATACTCACACCGGATACAGGGTCGGCGCTGTCATGCGCTTCTCCCCGCAGAATATGGCGTCCTTTTTTTCAAGGCTGCAAAACGGCGCTCCATTTCTGCACACTGCCGCGGACTATCTGCGGACAGCCTTTGACCCACATATAAAGGACGGCTTCAACATAAGTGGTGACAGAGGCCCATATCGAAGGTATCTGCTGAACCTGCTTTCTAGGTCATAGTCCTATGCCTGTAAATAAGCCGTTCCCGGAAACAGCACAGGATAGGAAGCTGCCCACACTTCGTCAATCGGGTACTGCAGCAGTTCAAAGACCATAAGTGGTCATCTGATGACTGTGCTGCCGTTGCCAATCCTGCAATTTGGGCGGTCATGGGAGGCTGTACCGATCGGTGGATGGTATACTGCCTCATTTTACGAGAGCGACTAATCGGGCTTTTTAAGAATGTAATTTTCAGTTTGGAGGAACGATTAACGATTATGAAAGGGAGGCATATTGCCGTTGTCGGTTTTGTTTTGTCTATATTTCTCTTCTTGTGTACACTCATAAATCTCTTTAACGGACATATCGGCGCCGCAATATGCTGTATTGGGTCGGGTATTTTCTTCTGTCTCTTATCTGTAGTAATATATAAAAAAGGCAATGGAAACAAATAATGGTATCAATTCCGGTATACCGAAGCAACAAACCAAACACGATTTTTGAAAGCATCGCTTCGGCGGTGCTTTTTCGTGCCCACTTTTCGAAGGCGATGCTGGCGCAGAGCTTCCCCGAAGCGCTCAAGGTGAAGATCCCCGCGCAGAAAAACGCCGCCAGTATGGAGCAGACTGACGGCATGCCCGTCATACCAGAAAAGCGGTGGGGTCAGTTCCCCACCGCTTTGACAGATGTAAGATTTATGACAGAAAGGATTTACGCCTCAAGGTTGATGCCCGTCTCCTTGTTGAAAACATGGCACACATGACCGGCAAAGTCGAACTTCACCTTTGCTCCGCCAGTGAGCGCGGCAACCTCTGCGCCCGTCATATTCATCGTGGAAACGATGACAACGACGTCGCGATCCAGGGCGGTAACATGCAGATGGATTGAGGAACCCATGAGCTCGCTCACGTCGACCTTGGCGTCAATGCCGTGATCTGCAAGCTGAATATGCTCCGGACGGACACCCAGGACAACGTCCTGATCCTTGACGTCATTCTTAGACAACGCGGCCTGCTTCTCGCTGGACAGCTCCACAGTGAGTCCGCCCACCTCGACCACGTACTTGCCATTCTTCTTGGAGAGCTTCGCGTCGAACATGTTCATCTGCGGGGACCCGATGAATCCGGCGACGAACAGATTGTACGGATGATTGAACACTTCCTGAGGAGTGCCAACCTGCTGCACAAAGCCGTCCCTCATAATAACTATACGATCGCCCAGCGTCATGGCCTCAGTCTGGTCATGGGTAACGTAAACGAAGGTAGTATCGATACGCTCACGCAGCTTGATTATCTCGGCACGCATCTGGTTACGGAGCTTCGCGTC
>CAYPMJ010000091.1:0-8154 GCA_964411785.1 uncultured Oscillospiraceae bacterium | reverse complement strand
TGAACCGCAAGCGAGTGCCAATGGAGTATACCTGGCCCAGCATGGAGGCCTGTGAGGTTCACTCCATGTCCATGGAGTTCTTCGGCGAGGGCTGGGCTGAGGAGTTCTTTGGTCCGGATGCCCGGAAGTTCAGGTACAGCCATCTGGCCGGAGCGCTTACTTTCATCCCATACGGAACCATGGTGGATCACTTCCAGCATGAAGTATATGCCAATCCAGAGATGACACCAGCAGAGCGCCACGGTGTTTGGAAACGTCTCCTGGGTGTATATATGCCCTGGCTCAAGCTGGACGGGGAAATACCGTTCTACAGTGAGGGTGAAGGATGGCAGCGCCAGCACCACATCTACTCAAGTCCCTTCTACTACATTGACTACTGTCTTGCGCAGACGGTATCACTGGAGTTCTGGGCCTTGATACAGGACGACATCAAAGTTGCCTGGAAGCACTACATGGCCTACACTGAGCCTGGCGGCAGCATGACGTTCACCGACCTTTTGAAAAACGCAGGTCTTGAGAGCCCATTCGATGAGTCGTGTCTGCGGGACGTATGCCAGAAAGCAAGTGTGTATTTGGATAATTACGATCTGTCCGGTATTGAGTGAAATGGTTGTCTTGATCAGGATAGTTTCTGATGCCAGGACGACGGAGAATGGGCTGCAGAAGGTACTGAGATGAGGACAGCAGCCACAATACTGTTTTATAGCATAGCATAGGAGTGCAGGAGCAGGAGCACCTGCCCTGTCGGGCCGTGAGGAACCTCTCGGAGACGGCACAGCCTCTGCGATTCCTCTGAAAGCAGTTGTGTGGAGAAAGGTGGCGTTGGCCTGAGGCCGAGCTACCTTTCTCCACACGTCTCATTTAATCCCGACTTGAGGCATTTTATACGATTTGTCGGATCTGACTTAACAGAAAACACTAAAATGATACACAGGGGATTGTCATGGGTAGTCTATTCTGAAAATACTTCCACGGCATTTTTTCAAAAGTCTGTTGACTGTGAGAATAAAGCCTATAATAACTCCATACTTACGTATGGCAAGTATAGCGTACTCGGAGCAGGTGGGACGGAAAAGGCATTTTCTCCTGACACGTTCTGGGGCATAGTGCTGATAGAGCCGAATACACCCTACCACAGCCGTGCGCAGTGAGCACAAGCCGGTCAGGGCAGACACGGCCAACAGATGGTGCATGAACTGAATTTCCCAGATAGCATTGGTTACAGGGAAAGTGAGCGCTGCCAGTATAATAGTAGAAAGTGTGTACGCGAAAAAACAGAGAATTCCCTTTCTTATGTCCGTACCGGGTCTGGGAAGCGGCCTGAAAAGGACGTATTTTTCTGCAATGTCCTGTTCCTCCAGACTGGGTATGCTGTTCTCACGGCTCATTTGGAGTTCTTCTTGCTTTGGAGCAGGATCTTCATACCGCGAATGGCTTCCTCAGTCTCATCGTTCAGTTCCATTGCGCAGGTAAATCTGGAACCAGGCTGCAGTAAGGCAAAGGCACTGCCGCCAACACTTACGCGCCTGAATGTGGCTTTTCCGGAGCTTGTCACCTGATCAACTGCCTCCTTCTCCACATCCTCCTGAACTATGGAGATGTTGTTCACATCACTGAAAGCGCTGGAGATATGTGCCTCATCTGACTTACCAGTGACGGTGTCCACAGTGATCCTGTAGACGTATACTCGCTTCATATCGAAGAAGACCCAGGCTGATTGGTAGAGCGTCGAACGCCAGCTGCCATCGCGCCCCCGTCGGGCAAGTACGTCATCCCCGGTGAAGCAGTAGCCCTCGAAATGTGCAGGCGGCAGTTCGCCTGTATCCTCTGTGAGGCCGAGCTTCTTAAGTGCCAGCTGTTTTTGATCATCGGGCAGCTTTGAATGGGCTATTGCATCATATTCCGCATCTGTCAGGGTTTTGGATAGACACCCGCCAGAGCCGTAGAAGTATCTTATGACTTTTTTCTGCTCAGCGGTTTTACCGCGCAGGACTTTTTTCAGCTCAGCCTTTTTCGTGGAGACAGGGACAGCGCTTTTTTCTGTATTCATTTCGTTCCTCTCTTTTCATTTGTAAATGAGGTTACTCAGATAATTCCAAGACCGCGAAGCGCCTCATACAGCTTGCGCCGCGTTGATTCTGTGGGAGGACACAGCGGGAGGCGGTACTCCTCGTGGCAGAGCCCCAGCGCCGCAACAGCCGCCTTTACAGGAATCGGGTTAGACTCGGAAAACAAAGCGTGCAGCAACGGGGTGAATGCTTTTTGAAGTTGGGCAGCTTCCTCAAAGCGTCCACCGAGGCATGCCTCGGTCAGCTGTGCCATGACTTCTGGTATTATGTTCCCCGCCACAGTTATCACACCTCTGGCTCCAATTGCCATCAGCGGGACTGTCATCTCGTCATTGCCGCTCCAGAGTGAAAAATCATCCCCGCACTGGCAGAGAATATCCATCGCCAGCGGCAGACTGCCGCTGGCTTCTTTTATACCGTTTATGTTCGGATGCAGGGACAGTTCACGGCACATATCCGCAGTGAGCGATACACCGGTTCTGGAAGGAACGTTGTACAATATAACAGGTATATTCACCTTATCTGCGACAGCAATATAATGACAGAGCAGACCAGCCTCAGTTGGCCTGTTGTAATACGGTGTCACGATGAGTACCGCGTCTGCTCCCGCTTCCTGCGCAGACTGGGCCTGCTGAAGTGTACGCGCTGTGTCATTTGTTCCAGCACCAGCTATTATCTTCATGCCCTGGGAATGCTCAGTGCAGAACGTTATGACCTCACGCTGCTCTGATGGTGTCAGGGTCACGTTCTCGCCAGTGGTTCCACAGATTGTCACAGCGGAACTACCGGCCAGCTTTTGCTTTATAAGAAGCTCATTAAGAGCGGGGTAATCCACAATGCCTTGGTGAAAGGGGGTTATGAGGGCTGTGGAGAATCCAGTAAAAACAGGTGTTTTCAAAGCAAAGGTTCCTTTCGAAAGATTGTAAAGGCAAATCAATCGAAAGACACATGGTTCAGTCCATATACCCCTCAGTGCACAGGAGTTCTGCCAGAAGCACTGCGCCACCGGCAGCGCCACGCAGTGTGTTGTGCGAGAGACATACGAACTTGTAGTCAAACTGGGTATCCTCTCGGAGGCGTCCAACTGAGACTGCCATTCCATTTTCCAGGTTCCGATCAAGCCTTGTCTGCGGGCGGTTATCCTCCTCAAAGTAATGCAGAAATTGCTTTGGGGCGGATGGCAATTCCAGTTTCTGAGGCAGTCCTGAAAAACTTGCCCAACGGTTCAGAATATCCTCACGAGTGGGTTTTCTGGCAAAGGATGCAAACACCGCCGCCATATGTCCATCAGAACATGCCACCCGGAAACACTGTGCTGTTATGGAGGGGGAGGACGCCTTGACAATCTTTCCGCCCTCAATGGTTCCCCACAGCTTCAGAGGCTCCTGCTCGGATTTCTCCTCCTCGCCGCCAATGTAGGGGATGACGTTATCCACAATGTCCGGAAACGTGTCAAAGGTTTTGCCAGCACCAGAGATGGCCTGATAGGTGCATACAAGAACTTTTTCAAGGCCAAACTCGTCCTTTAATGGATGTAATGCGGGTACATAACTCTGTAATGAGCAATTTGATTTCACAGCAATAAAGCCTCTGGAAGTTCCGAGACGTCTCCGCTGATAGGGAATAATTTCCAGATGCTGTGGATTTATTTCAGGTACTATCATTGGAACATCCTCAGTCCAGCGGTGGGCGCTGTTGTTGGAAACTACAGGACACTCCTTGCGGGCGTAGGCCTCCTCCAGCGCCTGAATCTCAGCCTTCTTCATATCCACTGCGGAGAAGACAAAGTCCACGTTTTCAGCTATCAGGTCAATATCCGTCTGCGCGTTTCTCACCACCAGATCTGAAGCGCACGCCGGCAACGGCGAGCGCATCAGCCACCTGCCTCCGGCAGCCTCCTGGTACGTTTTCCCAGCGCTGCGTGCGCTTGCAGCGACTTCTGTCAGCTCAAACCATGGGTGCTGAGAGATCAGCGTAACAAAACGTTGACCTACCATACCTGTGGCGCCTATCACCCCGACCCTATATTTCTTCATGATTTGCCTCCAATCCATATTATTCCTTATTCTATAGAAATTGACAGTAAAAAAACGAAAAAAAACGAGAAAAAAAGTTGCAGGGACTGTTCAAGACGGGAATTTTGTAATATAATGTAACCGTTCGCTTCAAGTATGACTTGAATTGCATTTTCACGAGGCTCAGGTAATGCTATCATACTTCTTGAGGACTGTCAATAGGACGGTTAGCACTACGTGTATTTTTAGTATACAGAGAGGACAACATATGAAACACTTTGTAAAGAAGCTTCTGTCCGTTGCATTATCATCAGTGTTGATGCTTGGAATGGTGCCCTGCTGTGCACATGCGGAGGCAGTATATTCAGCTGCGACTGATATTGTGCGTGTTGGACTTTATGTAGACTCAGTGAAGAGTTTTTCATCGGCGAATCTGCAGAACGTCGCGGGGACGGCCAACGGCTATGAGTTCGGTTATTATAATGGGAGAGAATATGTCTCTTTGGGAGCGTCAGTCACAGATGTAACCAAAATATCCATCATGAAGGATCGGAATATGGTGTATAATTCTGCGAGCGGAAGCTATGAGGATGGATCGTATGGTCAGGTGACAGTAGGCTGCTACCACGTTCGATTGGAGACGAAATACCCGGACTATGCCTCAGCCATGGCGGCAGTAGGTACATTCACTTCCGTCAATGCTTTTGTAAGGTATGAAAACGGCGGATATTATGTACTATGTGGTGACTACATAAGTTCCACGGCTGCTGCGACAGCCGGAGCAGGGCTCAGTCTGCGTCAGGGTTACAGTGTGGATAGCGGCACAGCTTATACTGTGACGGTGGTGGAGACAGGCACAGACAGGATACTCTTCGAGTTTGATTGTGGAACTGAATACAGTCTTGCAGTCAGGCCAATCAGCGTAGATGGAGAGAAGCCACTGTCTTACTTCAAGAATTTGCAGTATTATGGAGATTTTGTATACGGGCGCAATACCGGTGGAAATCTGACAGTAATAAATTATGTGAATATAGAGGACTATGTTAAGGGTGTAGTTCCATCAGAGATGTCCGCCAGCTGGCCATTGGAGGCTCTTAAGGCTGGGGCAGTTACAGCCAGGACCTATGTTCTTGCAAACCTCAATGGGCACCGTTCCATGGGTTTCGATGTATGTAATACAACAGATTGCCAGGTTTACTATGGTCGTCGCAACGCAAATGAGAACACTGACCTTGCGGTGGAAGAGACTGCGGGGGAGGTGCTGACATACCAAGGAAAGCTGTGTGAGACATTCTATTATGCCTCTAATGGCGGAGCATCTGAAAACAGTGAGAATGTTTGGGGAGAGGCGCTTCCATACCTGCGCGGGGTAGAGGATCCGTATGAGGCTGAAATAGCTGACAGTATTCCTACCTACAGTTGGACGGTAACAATGACAGGTGACGAGGTTGCTGCAAAGCTCCGAGCCAAAGCCAACATAGAGTGTTCCACAATCGTAAAATTTGAGATCACTCAGTTTACAGAGATGGGCAACGTGTATAAGATAACCTTCACCGATAAGGACGGAAAATCCTTCAGTTTTACAGGGGAGAAGTGCAGAACGGTCCTTGGACTCCGATCCCAGCGTTATACGGTGGGCAATCAGGCGCCGTCTACGGAGGCTCAGCTGGTCTATGTCAACTCAGGGGAAGAGACAATAAGTGGGACACTTGCAGGTTCCTACGCCCTTGGTGCAGACGGCGTTGTTCAGCTTCCTGGTGGAGAAGTCTATGCGATTACGGAAGATGGGCAGGTAGAGACGATAAATGGACGTATACCGGGTACAGGTGACAGTGAGGGTGATGTGTTTGTGATCCATGGGTCAGGCTACGGTCACAATGTCGGCATGAGTCAGTGGGGTGCATACTCAATGGCAAAGTATTTTGGGAAAAATTATGTGGATATATTGACTTTTTACTATACAGGTACAGAAGTGGTTAATGCATATCCGAATTCAGAAGTTACAGCTCTCCCTGCTGATCCCACAACATTCACAGACGTCGGTCAGTCACCAGACCAGGATGCTGGTGAAACGGTAGACCTGGTGACAGACCAATCGTCGAATCCATAAGCAGGGGAGCGTAATATAGATGAGGACATCCGATTATAACTATGTACTGCCAAAGGAACTTATAGCCCAGAGACCGATGCCTCAGCGGGATCAGTCGCGCCTGATGCTGCTGAACAGGCGAACCGGGGAGATATCACATCACAGATTTTATGAGCTGGTTGATTATTTGCAGGAGGGGGATGTTCTAGTACTGAACGACTCCCGTGTCCTGCCGGCACGCCTATACGGGCAGCGAGAGACTGGCGGAGCCGTTGAGGTGCTGCTGTTGACAGACAAGGGTGATGACGTGTGGGAGTGTCTTACGCGTCCAGGGCGGAAAACGAAAAAAGGCACAGGGCTGACCTTTGGTGATGGGGAACTCAGGGCTCTTGTCTTAGGGGAGGAGTCTGATGGCAAACGTCTGATAAAATTCGATTATGAAGGTATTTTCCTGGAAGAGCTGGAGAAACTCGGCCACATGCCGCTTCCGCCATACATTCATGAGGAGCTGGAAGACACAGAACGATATCAGACGGTATACGCAAGGGAACTGGGTTCTGCGGCAGCGCCCACGGCTGGGCTGCATTTCACACAGGAATTGTTGGATAAGATAAAAACCCAAGGGGTAGAGCTTGCGTATGTGACGCTTCACGTGGGTCTGGGTACTTTCAGACCAGTAAAAGAGGAGGAGCTTGAGAACCACGAAATGCATTCAGAGTTCTGTCAGATACCGGAGAGGACAGCGGAACTTGTAAACCGCGCTAAACAGAATGGCGGCAGGATAATATGTGTCGGCACAACGTCATGTCGAACGGTGGAGTCTTTTGCAGCTGAAGACGGTACACTGACGCCGTGTTCCGGGTGGACGAGTATGTTTATTTATCCAGGCTATAATTTTAAGTGTATGGATGGCCTTGTGACGAATTTCCATCTACCAGAGAGTACGCTCATAATGCTTGTTTCCGCGTTTGCCGGCAGAGAGCATGTTCTCGCCGCATATGATGAAGCAGTAAGCGAGCGGTATAGATTTTTCAGTTTTGGTGATGCTATGTTAATTTTGTAAATCGATTTTAGACATTTGTCACATAAGGGACCCCGGAGTTCATCCCTCCGGGGCTTTTTGCTGTTTGAAAATGAAATTATGGGCGAGACCGTTTCGAAAGGTGGTGGAACGGATTTTGCCGTTTTTGATACGAAAGATGGAGCTTACCGAATGTATAAATTCTTTGAGAATTCGGGGGTGAGACTCCTCCAAAAGGCAGCGATAATCGACATGCCGCCTGTCCTGTAATTTCTGACTGATAATGAAATAACTCGCCTTCGCCGGCAGCTCGTCATCGCTCATGGAAAACTGTGATGTGAAGTCCTTTGCCTTTGAACATATTGCCACTGGATCACTTTCAGAAGCGGTATGGCAATCGCTGTATAAATCCAGATTTAATTAGAACAGTCTGTGCCGCCATGGCATACTGCAAGATTCCAAGATACCGGAGGCTGGACTACAGTCTATTTTAAAAATGGCAAGGTGACGAGGGGAGACATGAGGTCGCAAACCGGCCTTGCTCCGGCTCTCCATTCACTTTTTCACAGCTTCTTTTATTGCTTCTCCGAAAGCCTTGAAATCGTAAAACGGTTCTGATTTTTTCAAAGTGCCACGGGAATAAACGCAAATGTTAATGCGCGTTGCTTGCCGCAACGGGCAGTTTTGCATATAATTTCTGTTGTGGGCGGCACATCTTCTGCTGCCTGTAACGCAAGAGCTGATAAAAAGGAGGCCATATCTCATGTTAAGCGAAAACATTAAGGCAATCAGAAAGTCAAAAGGACTGTCACAACAGGAGCTTGCTGTCAAGCTGAACGTAGTACGGCAGACGATTTCTAAATGGGAGCAAGGATTATCTGTTCCCGACTCCGAAATGCTGATCTTATTATCGGAGACACTTGAAACACCAGTGAGCACTTTACTTGGAGAAACTATTAC
>CAYPMJ010000090.1:0-8215 GCA_964411785.1 uncultured Oscillospiraceae bacterium | reverse complement strand
AGGGACACATGAGAAAAAGCATTCTGGCTGCTCTTGCCGCGGCACTGCTTCTTGCTGTGACACTGTCTGCAAAGCACGGCACGGTAGACGCCTCAGGAGCGCCCTTTTCCGAGGCGCTCACTTCCCACGCCTTGTCGCTGGAGCTCCCTTGCTTTTACTCTCCTTCACCGGATGCGCAAGCGTCCGCGCTGTCCCTTGTGCTGCCGGGCAGCTTAATTAATCCGGAAGACGAATCCGACGCTTCCGCGGACAACCGTGCCCGGCCCGAAATAAGTCCGGAGCCCGCCTCAGGTGATTTAATATCAGAGCAAAACGCCGTCAGGGCAGATGAGGAGGGGACAGGTGAGCCCTCTGAGGAGAATGACGGGGAGAACGATGGGGAGAATGAAGAGGGGAATGAAGAGGAGAGCGGGCGGGATGGCGAGCGTCAGTCCGCTGTTGTTGACACCACCATAACCGGCGCGGGGTCATCCTATGAGCACCTCGCCGAGGGTATAACCTTGAAGAACAAAACCGATTACACAATTGACGTTGAGAGTCTTCTAAGTGAGGAGCTTGATTTCTCATTCACTGAGGGAAACGCCGAGGTGCTCATACTCCACACCCACGGCAGTGAGGCGTACACCCAGTCCGGTGACGATGTCTACACCCCCTCCGACCCCTACAGGACCACAGATGAGAGCTTCAATGTGGTGAGGGTCGGAGATGAGCTTGCAGACGAGCTCACAAAGCGCGGCATATCCGTTATCCACGACAGAGAGCTCTACGATTACCCCAGCTACAATGGCTCATATTCGCGGGCGTGGAAGGCCATAACGGAGTATCTTGACGAATACCCCGACATACGCGTCATCATTGACCTCCACCGGGACGCGCTCATGGACAGCGACGGGAGAGTGTATAAGACCGTGGCGGACATAGGCGACGTGCCCTGCGCCCAGGTGATGCTCATAGCCGGCACCAACTTCTCCGGCCTCAGCCACCCCAACTGGAAAAGGAACCTGAGCTTTGCGCTTAAGCTCCAGGCGGAGATGAACTCAAGCTTCCCCACCCTCGCAAGGCCCCTTTGCCTTTCGCAGTACAGGTACAACCAGAACGCCACCACAGGCTCCCTCATAGCCGAGGTGGGCACAAACGGGAACACCCTGCAGGAGGCCCTCACGGCTGTGAGGTACTTTGGGGAGTGCCTTGCCGCCGTGCTGCTTAGAACATGAGGCGGCATCATCTGCGCCCTTACCCTGATACCTATGTCCGACGCCGTCTCCACAGCCCGTCAGCCAAAGTACTTCCCTATCTCCTCTGCCAGCGCATAGTAGCCCGGCTTTGGCGTTCCGTCCACGCGGATGCATCCCCAGGCCGTCTCCGCCGGGCAGTCATCGTCCCCGCACTGCCAGCAGCGCTCCTGGTCCTGCCACTGGAAGAACAGGTTTCCAATACAGTGCTCATTCTCCGCGAAGATCCTCACGCATCGGCGTATGTACTCCGCCTGAAGCTCCTCTGAGTGATCCAGATTCATCCACTTGGACATGCCCGGCACATCCCAGTCCTTGTAGCGGCAGACATCGGAATTAAAATGGCGCTTCCGGTCTTCCTCAGGGCGCGGTCTTCCCCGCTGACGGGTGGAGTACCCCCACTCTGAGATTATGACAGGTCTGCCCGTCACAAACCATGCGTCGTCAATATACTGGTGCCAGTACTCCGGTCTGCCGGGGAGCCAGCTTCCGAAGTAGGCGTCAAGGCCGATTATATCAAAGGGGGAGTCCTGGATGCAGTAGGTGGCCTTCAGCATTTCCACAGCGGCGGGATGGACGCTGTGCGTCTTGCCGGCCTTGCCTAGGGTGTCCATGCCCGCGAGGTTTGTCAGGCACCTGGCGTCGGGGTTGCCGGCCTTGATGCCCCTGGCGGCCGTGAGGAGCCAGCGGACATTGTTCTCGCTGTTGAGACGACCCTTGAAAACATCCGTGTCATTTTCGTTGCCAATCTGCCAGTACGTGATGGTGTCCCTCGTATCCCTGGCCATGAACTCACATGCGGCAAAGAGCTCATCATAGTACCTGTCCTCGTCAGGCGTCCCCCAGTACTCCGGGGCGTGACGCACACAGCTCACCAGTCCCTCGCTGTCTACCATGTACTGACTGTCATTGGCCACCGTGCCCATCGTCTCTATTCCGTGCCGGGCATAAAGCTTTGCCACCTGCCTAAAGTCCCTGTAGCCCTCGCTGACAGCGCCTCTGTCCGCATCGTGAAAGGGATAGCCGGCAAAGGCGCGGACAATTCTGATGCCCGATTCCCTCATAAGTCTGAAGTTCTCCTCGCTCCGGCCAAAGCCGCTGCATGTGGTCTGGGGGGAGACTATGGGAATTGTTGTTCCCGTGAGATGATTTTCTACCATTTTATTTACCTCCCTTGCACGACGTTCAGTCCCTGTTCTCCCGGATAAACCTCTTAAGAGCCTCGTAGCCCGGCTTTGGCGTTCCGTCCACGCGGATGCAGCCCCAGGCCGTCTCCGCCGGGCAGTCATCGTCCCCGCACTGCCAGCAGCGGGCCATGTCCTGCCACTGGAAGAACAGATTTCCAATGCAGTGTGGGTGATCCCGGAAGATTCTCAGGCACTCGGCAATGTACTCCGCCTGCGTCTCCTCGGAGTGGTCCAGGCCGCGCCACTTCACGGTGTTGTTCCTGTCCCAGTCCTTGTAGCGGCAGACGTCGGAATTAAATCGTCTGTTCCGGTCTTCCTCAGGGCGCGGTCTTCCACGCTGACGGGTGGAGTACCCCCACTCATTTATCATGACAGGCCTCTTTGCCGCCTCGTATGCCTCGTCAATGTATGGGATCCAGTTCTCCGGCCCGCCGTCTGACCAGCTGCCGAAGTAGCCGTCCAGCCCTATGTAGTCAAAGCCGGAGCCGTCGCGCAGATAGAGGTCGCCTATGAGCTTTCTGGCGTAAGGGTGGACTCCTGACAGGTTAAGACCCTCCTCCTTTCGCTCGCCGACCTGCGCGGCGCCGGCGAGATTGATGCCGCACTTCGCGCCGGGGTTCACGCTTTTAACACCCCTGGCCAGAGCCTCAAGGTAACGGACGTTCTGCTCGTGGGTCAGCGAGCCTCGAAACGCGTCCATGTCATTCTCGTTGCCCAGCTGCCAGTATGTGGCATATTCCCCCAGCTCCTCAAGGTCCTCCGCCACACGGGCAGCATACTTCTCAAGGACCTCGTAATACATGTCGTCGTCATAGCCGCCCATCCACGCCGGGTACTGCCGCACAAAGCTGACCTTACCCTGGCTGTCAACTGTGGACTGCTCCGCAGTGTTTATGCCCGCCATGACGGCAATGCCGTTTCCCGCATAAAGGCGTGCGCACTCAAGGGAGTGTATGTACTCCGGGGTGAGCTCCGTCATGCTCTCGTCGGTGAAGGGAAATGGGAAGAAGGTTCTCGCCATCATTATGCCCGCGTCCTTCATGAGCTTCAGGCACTCCGGCGAGGTTGCGAACCTGTTTGGACCGACGGATTCAAGCGGGGTGATTGGTGTTGTGGTTCCGTAAATGTGTCCCGACTTCATAGCTTACCTCCTCGTATAATATCATATAATATTGACTAAAAATGTCCATGCCGCATGCGGCGGCACCGGACGTGCAATCTCCGTGCATCAGGCGGCGCCATATAAACTCATGCCCTGACAGCTGTTCCGTCCGGCAGACGTGCCCAGAGCCAGCCGTTGTTGTGATAGCGGCAGGGATACCTTGCCGCCGCCTTCTCGTCAATGTCTATGCCAAGTCCGGGCCTGTCATTGGCGTACATGTACCCCCCGCGCACATCCGGGCAGCCCGGGAACACCTCCCTCTCCGCGTCGGTGAAGCCCGCAAACTCCTGAATGCCGAAGTTGGATGTCGCAAGATCCACGGCCAGATGTGCTGCGACGCCCACTGGGGTGATGTCATTGGGCCCGTGCCAGGCGGTGCGCACACCGAACGGCTCGCAGAAATTGGCGACCTTTCTGGCCGCGGAGATGCCGCCTATCTGGCTTACATGTATGCGGATAAAGTCTATGAGCCTGTCTGAAACAAGCTCCCGCCACTCCGTGGGGTTATTGAAGAGCTCACCCATCGCCATGGGCGTGGCGCAGACGCTGCGCACCCTGTCAAACCACTGTGCCTGCTCCGGGGAGAAGAGATCCTCCAGGAAGAACAGCTTGTAGGGCTCCAGCTCCTTTGCAAATGCCACTGCATCTATTGGCGCGAGGCGCTCATGGACATCGTGCATGAACTCCGGCTCAAAGCCCAGGCGGTCACGCAGATGGTCAAGGAGCTTTACGGTGAGGCGCATGTACACCTTCGGATCAAAGTACGCTCCGGCAGGTGCGCCCTCCGGTGAGTGAAAGCCAGTGGCCCGGGACGTGCCCGCGCTGTCGAACATGTCGTTCATATTCCCGCTCATGCTTCCGCCGTATACACCCTGTTGGACGCGGAAGTAGCGGTACCCCTCCTCCATGTACCTGCGGACATTGTCCTCAACCTCCTCAGGGGAGGCCCCGTCACAGTGGCGGTAAAGCGGCACTCCCTCCCTGCACTTGCCGCCAAGGAGCTGATATACCGGCATGTTTGCCATCTTGCCCTTTATGTCCCACAGCGCCTCATCCACACCGGAGATGGCGTTGTTGAGCACGGGACCGTTCCGCCAGTAGGAGCTGCCCATAAGGAACTGCCACATATCCTCGATGTTCTCCACAGGCCTACCCACGCACAGGGGCCTCACATAATCTCTGACAGCGGAGAGAACTGTCTCGCTGCGCTGGGTGAATGTCGCGCACCCCAGCCCGTAAAGCCCCGGCTCGCTGGTCTCCACCTTGACCACGACCAGATTGACGCCCCCCGGCGCTGTGGGTATCGCCCTCACATCCCGTATTGTTACATTAGACATAGTGTTGAATTCTCCTCATTCAGTTAATTGTTTTCTTTGAGTATCCCCAGCCGTGGTCATCGTGGCCGGCAGTCCGCTGCTCAGGCATACCGGGGAGTATAAGTCCGCCGTCCACCCGCAGCGTCACGCCGGTGATGTAGGAGGCCTCATCAGATGCCAGAAAAGCTACCGCGTTCGCGATATCCTCCGGAAGGCCAGAGCGCTCCAAGGGGATGACCTTGCCCAGGTCGTCCCAGAAATCTCTCTCCGGGTCCCCTCCCATGCTCTCCATCAGCTCCCTTACCTCCTCGCCGCTGCGAATGCGCACGGCCCCGGGCGCGACGTTGTTTATACGTATTCCGTAGGGCGCCGCGTCAAGGGCAAATGACTCGACTGCCCTTTCAAGTCCCGCCTTAATCCCGCCATAGATGCCGTCCCCCGGATAGGCCCTTCCGGCCCTTGAGGAGGTTATGTTGACGATACTGCCCTTTGTCCCGTGGGCGGCCATGTATATGGAGGCAGAGCGCATCATGACGCAGTAGCTGCGGAAATCAAGGTTCAGCATGTAGTCCATCTTCTCCAATGTGAGCTCAAAAAGCGACTCATACACCGTGACGCCCGCGTTGTTCACCAGAAGGTCAAGTCCCCCCAGAAAGTCCACCGCCTCCTGGAAGAGCTTTTCCGCGTTTCCCTGAATGTCAAGCACCGCATGAAAGCCGGCGCACCGGACACCGTATTTCCCCGTCACCTCATTCTCAAGGGCAAGTGCGTCCCTATCGTGGGACGCATAGGAGAAGGCCACATCATAGCCCAGAGAGGTGAGCTTCCGGACTATACCGCTCCCGATCCCCTTGCTTCCGCCGGTGACAATTGCTTTTTTATTCATTTAAGGCCTCCCTGATTATTGAAAGGTACAGAAGCTCGCCTGGGGCGACGGCGCCCGCGCAAGAAGCGGCCCGATGCCGCCGTCCGGCTCCAGTGAGTAAATGAGAAGCTCACCGGAGCTCTGACATGCCGCCGCAAGGTAATTCATTGAAGCTTCAAGGCAGAAGTTCCGTGGGCCGCGCCCGTCAAGCTTCCTCCTTGAAAACGGGACACAAAGCCCGCTCCTCCCGTCCCGTGCGAACACCGCAATGTCGTCCGCCCCTCGGTTTGAGGCGTAGACCCGGGAACCGTCGGGACTTAAGTGGATGTCAGCGGACAGGTTTAACCCGTCAAAGCCCTCCGGCAGGAGTGAGATCTCCTGGAGGAGCGTAAAGCGCGGAGCTGTCTCGTCCCAGGAGTAGGCGTAAAGGCGGCAGCCCATCTCGGTGACAAGGTACATGTGTCTCCCGTCCGGGGAGAAGGCCATATGGCGGGGCCCCGTCCCCGGGGGAGTGTGAAGCTGAGCGCTCTCGGGGAGAAGCTCCACAGCACCGGTCTTCGTGTCGATTTTATATACGAACACCTGATCAAGTCCGAGGTCCGCGGCCAGCAGATATCCGCCCCCTGGGGAGACCTGGGTCTGGTGCACGTGGGGCCCCTCCTGGCGGCCATCGCTTAAAAAGCCCACGCCGCTGTGTCTGGTGAGCGACACAAGCTCCACCGGCCTTGAGCCGTCCATCCTTATTACGGCAAAGCTGCCTGTCATGTAGTTTGACACACTGGCGAACCTGCCCCCCGGCCATAGGGCGATGTGGCACATGGCCGTCCCCGGGACGGCGACGCTCCCGTTCTTCTCAAGTCCGCCCTCCGGCAGAAACCTGTAGCCCTCCACATAGCATGTGTCCGCCCGCTCGCAGACAACAGTGATGCCGCTCTCCCCCAGGTGAAGGAAAGACGGGTTCTCGCTCCTGTCTGTGTCCCCGACAAGGGTGAGCGCGTTCGTCTCTGTGTCAAATTCGTAAACCGAAATGCCTCTGTTCCCTGTCCTGCCCTCCAGGCCCACAATGTATCCGTCGGTGTATCCGGATGCGATAATTCGTTTTATCATGGTTTTCCTCCCCCTCAGGCCAGCTTTTCCCTGGCGATGGCCGCCCGCATGACATTGGCCTGTGTTATCTCGTCGCCGACGTACTCGCGGGTTATCATCCCGTTGGAGATGACAAGGCATCTGTCGGACATGGACACAAGCTCCGGCAGGTCGCTTGAGACCATGATTATGGAGACCCCCTGTGCGCAGAGCTCGCGCATGATGCTGTAAATCTCAGCCTTGCTGCCCACGTCCACGCCCCGGGTCGGCTCGTCCAGCATGAGAATAGGCACATTTTTTAAAAGCCACTTTCCAAGCACCACCTTCTGCTGGTTCCCCCCGGACAGATTGACTATACCGGTGTCCAGAGAGGGAGCTCTTATCTGCATGCGCTCAAAGGGCGCCCTGGCCGCCTCCCGCTCCCTTCTGGTGTCAATGAAGAATCGGTGGGGCAGATCCCGCAGGGATGGAAGGGTGAGATTATGCAGGATGGAGAAGGCCCACACGAACCCATTGAGCTTCCGGTCCTCCGGCACATAGCCCAGGCCAAGCCTGATGGCGTCCCTGGGACATGTTATTCTCTCCTCCTTCCCATTTATGAAGACCTTTTTCGTGACACCCCTTGTCAGATACCCGAAGACGGCGCTGATGATCTCGCTTCTCCCGGCCCCCACAAGGCCGCCTATGCCCAGAATCTCGCCCTTTCGCAGGGAGAAGCTTATATTCTCAACGATGTTCCGCGATGCGTCCGTGGGGTGAGGGACGGTGAGTCCCTCCACCCGCAGAACCTCCTCGCCGAACCTGCCTGTCCCCGGCACGTACATGCTCTCAATCTTCCGCCCGATCATGCCCTCTATGAGCTCGGCCTCGGTGACAGCCGACACGTCCCTTGTGAATATGGTCTGGCCGTCGCGCATGACCGTCACTTTGTCGCACAGCTCAAAGACCTCCTCCAGCTTGTGGGTGATAAAAAGGCAGGAGACGCCTTTGCCGCACATCTCCCGGAGGAACTGCATCAGCTTGTCGACCTGGTCATTTGTGAGAGAGCTTGTGGGCTCGTCAAGGACGATAATCCGCGGGTTTGTGGAGATTGCCCGCATGATGGCAAGAAACTGCATCTGTCCCCCGTTCAGCGCCCGCACGCGGTCCGTGGGGCTGAAGTCGACGCCAATCTGGTCAAGCACCTTCTGGGTATCGGAGTACAGCTTCCCGAAGTCCACAAATGCTCCGCCGGGGAGATTGCCCACGAATATGTTCTCCGCCACCGTCAGGTCGAGCATCATGTTCATCTCCTGGTAGACCATCTCGATGCCAACCGCCTTCGCGTCACGCACACTGGCAAAGTGCTGCTGCTTCCCGTCAACCAG
>CAYPMJ010000089.1:3864-8284 GCA_964411785.1 uncultured Oscillospiraceae bacterium | reverse complement strand
AACCCCTAGTATAACGCAGTTTTTTGTTTTGCGCAAGAGAGTGTTTATAATTTGTACGGGATTAGTCTGCGGCTCAAATGGATATGAACCGAATTAAATGTGAAGCAGTCCCGTATTTCAATTTTAAAAGACAGCTCCGGAAAACCTGTTGATTCCCATGGAGCCGTCTTTTCTACAGCGGATCTGCGCCTTGAAAAGCCGCCGGATTTCAAGCTCCGGAGGCAAAACGCTTTTCATATCAGGTAAACAACCGGGAAGCCGTTTCCGCGTTTTTCAAAAGCATCAGCTCTGTATTAAATATGCTCTGGCGCCGTGAGGCGGAAGAAGGGCATCGATTGCAGCCGGCTCACCTGTCCATAGCTCAGTTATGCGGCTGTCGGATGGAAGCTCAAGCTCATCCATAGTGAGCGATGCCTGAGCGGCGGCATCGCCCAGATTGAAGAGGGCTGCGTAACTGCCGCCACCGGAACGGGCTGCCACCCAGGCTGCAAGCTCGCAGCCGTTCTCCCGCCGACGCCAGAGCTGGTGAGAATGACGGGAGCAGCGATGCATTTCAAGGATGCGCTCATTTGTGAGAAGCTCAAAAGTAAAATCATCAAGCTTTGTCAGCTCCCCACCTATCATCAGTGGGGAGCGGAGAATGCTCCACAGGGTGAGCATGGTGATCTGCTCGTCGTGCGTAAATCTCGTCCAGTTGCCTTTATCCTCAGCCTGACGGACAGCCCCGACAGGCAACATGTCCGCATCAGGCCAGTGTCCTGATCCGGAGTGAGTGCACCAGCACTCAGCACGTTCAAACATGGCGTACAGATGCTCCCACCTGTCCCAGAAATCGTCTGTTATGCGCCACATATCCGAAACGCGCTTATATAATTCCGCTTTTTCCAGCAGCGCAGGGCCGGGCGAGAGACTCAGTACCATATCCCTCCCACAGCTCCGAAGACAGCTGCTTATCAATTCCAGTTCCATCTCCTCTTTCGGCAGCTCACGGCAAACGTCATCGCACTTGATGAAGTCTACACCCCAGGATGCATAAAGAGCAAAGAGACTGTCATAATACTCCCTCGCCCCATCTCTGGCCGGGTCCACTCCAAGCATATCAGTGTTCCAGGAACAGATGCTGTCAGTTTTGGCGATTTCCCTGGCACGGCGTTGACTGCCCATTATCGGAGTGTTCAGATAAACTGCCTGCCTGGGGATGCCTCGCATGATGTGTATGCCGAATTTAAGTCCGAGCCCGTGCACATATTCGGCCAGAGGGCCAAAGCCACGCCCACCTGCAGAGGATGGGAAGCGGTTTTCCGCCGGTACGAGACGGCCATACCCATCCATGCACAGGTCGGCAAACGGATTATACTGCAGTCCACGAGCCGCTGGTTCGTACCACTGTATGTCAACTACCACATATTCCCAACCAAAACGACGCAGGTGTCTTGCCATATACTCAGCATTTTTGCGGACAATCTCTTCGGTTACAGACGCACCATAGCAGTCCCAGCTGTTCCACCCCATAGGCGGCATTGTAAGCTTCATTTATCTCCGCGCCTCCCGCATATAAGCCGTATCATCACATATGAATGTTAAAAATGCATCTAAAATATAACACTTCACGTTCAATTTTTCAAGAACGCTTCATGAAAATAACGGCTTTGTGCAGACTGTACGAATCAGCCACTGAAAGTTGTGCAAAATGCCTGAAAAGGTTTCGTTGACTTTGAAAAGAAATTCATATATATTATATCTTGAGCGTCCTGAGACGAGGTATACAAGGCGATAAACTGCCGGGAGGAGGGACCGGGAACGCGTAAAATCAGCCGGTCGGGGACATGAAGCACTATTGCAAGCGATGCCTCATTGAACTTGATGAGGAGAGATATGAGGAAATGCTGGAGAGGTCCATGGCAGCCATACCGTCCGGAGATCGTGCGGACGAAGCGCTGAGGGAACAGCGGGTGGGAGTCTGCCAGGGCTGTGAGTTTTTTACAGCGGCTGTCTGCCGTGCGTGTGGGTGCTATGTTGAGCTTCGGTCACTGAAGAAGAATGCCAGGTGTCCATATAAGAAGTGGTAAAAGACACCGTGAAAATTAAGTCAAAAAGAAGGAGTCTAAATAAGCATGATAAGAAGATCCATCCCGTTGACGGACATAAAAGTGGAGGACCAGTTCTGGAACCGCTACACCGGACTGGTGACAAAGGAGATACTGCCATATCAGTACGAGATGTTACAGGATAAGGAGCGCAGTCACTGCTTGGAGAACTTCCGTATAGCAGCGGGTCTCACAGATGGGGAATTTTGTGGATACGTGTTCCAGGATTCAGACCTTGCCAAGTGGCTGGAAGCAGCTGCGTACAGTCTCGCTTATGAACCGAACGCCGAGCTGGAAGAGCGCATGGACGAACTCATTGAGCTTGTGGCCTCTGCGCAGGAAGAAAACGGGTATCTTGACACTTTCTTTTCAATTCGCTATCCAGGACGTCAGTTCTGCAACCTGAAGGAGGGGCATGAGCTATACACTGCCGGTCATTTTATAGAGGCGGCAGTGGCCTATTACCAGGTGACGGGCAAGACTCGGCTTTTGGAGATAATGCGCAGATGTGCGGATAATATATGCCGGGTATTTCATGAGGAAGGCTATCTCACAGCGGTCCCAGGACATGAGGAGGTGGAACTTGCGCTGGTAAAGCTCAGCGATGCCACGGGCGATGAAAAATACGCAGCGATGGCAAAGGATTTTCTGGACAGACGTGGGAGTACACCGAATTATCTTGCCGAGGAGAGTTCGCTTCCGCGGTTTATAGATGTGTGGCATGACAAAGGGCCATTCCACCCGGAATATAATCAGAGTCACAAGCCGGTGCGGGAGCAGGATACAGCGGAGGGGCACGCGGTCAGGGTGATGTACCTTTTATCCGCGATGGCGGATATAGCGGAGCGGTACAGCGACGAGGAGTTGCTGAATGCATGCCGCAGACTATATGAAAATATAACCCGGAAGAGAATGTATATAACAGGCGGTGTTGGCACATCCAGCGTCATGGAGCGCTTTACCACCGACTATGACCTCCCTAATGACAGATGCTACTGTGAGAGCTGTGCCTCAGTGGGACTTCTGATGTTCTGCCGGAGAATGGCCAGGGTCACCGGAGAGGCGCACTATATGGACACAGCAGAGCTGGCGCTTATGAATACGGTTCTTGCTGGGGTGTCTCTGGACGGCAAGAGGTTTTTCTATGTAAATCCACTTGAGGTGGTGCCGGAGAACTGCATAGAAGGTACAGATATCGGGCATGTCAAGGCAGAGCGCCAGCCGTGGTTCGGGTGTGCCTGTTGTCCACCTAATATAGCGCGGACGCTGGCTTCTCTGGGTGAGACGATGTTCTTTGCGGACGGAAAAGACGTATGGGTGAATCTGTACATAGGCAGCTGCAGCCGGATACCATTTGGAGGCGGTGAGGCTGTATTGAAGGTGGAGTCCGGACTTCCATATAAGGGTGATATCCGACTTACTCTCACATCAGAAAAACCGCTGTGCGGAACACTTTGGCTGAGACTTCCTGGATATGCGGAGGAGCCGACGATTACCCTGAATGGTGAGCAGGAAAAGCTTGATCCACATAAGGGATATCAGGCAGTGCGTGTAGAGAGTATGCAGGTGGAGCTGGCGCTGCACTTTGAAATGCCGGCAAGGGTAGTATACGGCAGCCCGCGCCTGCACAGTGACAACGGCAAGTGCGCTGTCATGAAAGGCCCGCTGGTCTATTGCCTGGAGGAGCAGGACAATGGAAAGAGATTGGGATCCTTGATTCTGGACAGGAGAGTGCCGCTTAAGGAGAGGCTGGAGCCCGAGATGATGGGCGGTACATGGGTGGTCACAGGACAGGGCTTTAGGCTGGACGCGGAGAGCTTTGGGGAAGATCTGTACAGTACCAGAGAACCGAGGGCTGTGCCAATGCAGCTGCGCTTTGTCCCTTATTGCCTGTGGGGGAACAGAACACCGGGGGAGATGCGTGTGTGGGTTACTTATAAGCTGTGAGAGCATGTGAAAAATTATTATATGGCGGACAATTAAAAGTGATGAGGTGAAAGGACATGAAGACAACCCTTGGCATTGAGCTGGGTTCCACCCGCATAAAGGCTGTAGCGATCGATGAGAAACACGTTCCCGTTTCATCGGGTGATTATACCTGGCGGAGTGAATATGTGAACGGCTGTTGGACCTACTCCCTTGAGGAAGTGTGGAAAGGACTTAAAGCCGCGCTGCGCGGTATACAGGACCGTGAGAGTGTTGCTGCAATGGGCGTATCCGCGATGATGCACGGGTATCTCGCTTTTGATAAGGAGTGGAATCTGCTCACGCCATTCAGGACCTGGCAGAATACTATAACGGGACAGGCATCGGAGAAACTGACAGAGCTTTTC
>CAYPMJ010000089.1:0-3854 GCA_964411785.1 uncultured Oscillospiraceae bacterium | reverse complement strand
GCTTCAATATTCCACAGCGATGGAGTATAGCACACTTATATCAGGCGGTACTGAATAACGAACCGCACGTAAAGAACATTGCCCACATCACTACGCTGGCAGGGTATGTTCATACCATGCTTACCGGTGTCAATGCGGTTGGCGTGGGGGAGGCATCAGGAATGTTTCCCATAGACAGCGATACACTTACCTATGATGAGGGCATGATAGAGAAATTTGAGCGTCTGACAGCGGATGAGCCATGGTCTGTTCGTGATCTGCTGCCGCGTGTGCTGACAGCAGGCGAGGAGGCTGGTACACTCACGGAGAGTGGTTCGGAGCTGCTGGATGGGCTGCTGCCGGCGGGGATTCCTCTGGCGCCGCCGGAGGGCGACGCAGGGACGGGCATGACGGCCACCGGAGCAGTTGCACCGAGAACCGGCAACGTGTCAGCCGGGACATCAATCTTTTCCATGGTGGTGCTTGAAAGGCCGCTGAGCAGGGTTTATCCGGAAATAGACCTTGTTACGACCCCGACGGGAAAGGCAGTGGCAATGGTCCACTGCAATAACTGTACGAGTGACATGAACGAGTGGGTGTCGCTGTTTGGAGAGGTTGCGGGACTTTTTGGAGCGGAGCCGGACATGGGAACACTGTATACAAAGCTCTATCAGAAGAGCCTGGAGGGTGAGGCGGACTGCGGCGGTGTGGTCACAGTAAATTATCTTGCGGGGGAAGGGGTGACGCACCTGGACGAGGGACGGCCTTTAGTCATACGCCGTCCGGACAGTCATTTGAACCTGGCGAACCTTCTGCGTTCACAGCTTTATTCCACAATGTCCACGCTGAAGATCGGGATGGATATTCTGGCGCGGGAGGGTGTGAAGATAGACAGCTTAACCGGACATGGCGGGCTGTTCAAGACGCCGCTTGTGGGACAGCGGTACATGGCTGCAGCCACCGGTGCACCGGTTACGTGTATGGAGACAGCGGGAGAGGGCGGACCATATGGCATGGCGCTCCTGGCGGCCTACATGATATGGAAGGATGATGGGGAGACGCTGGAGCACTACCTCTCGGAGAAGGTATTTGCAGGGGCAAGGAGTGTTACGGTAGAGCCTGACAGTGAGGACGTAAAGGGTTTTGCCGGATATATTGAGAGCTATAAAGCAGCTCTGGCAGTGGAGGAGACGGCTGTAAAGGTCGTATAAGGAGGAGAGCATAATGCTGGAGGAACTGAAGCAAGAGGTATATGAGGCCAATATGGAGCTTCCGCGGCATCGCCTGGTGACTTACACCTGGGGAAATGTCAGCGGAATAGATCGTGATGCGGGATACTTTGTTATAAAGCCGAGCGGCGTAGAGTATGAAGAACTGCGGCCGGAGGACATGGTGGTTATAGATATGGAAGGGAGAAAGGTGGAGGGACGCCTGAGGCCCTCATCTGACACAAAGACACATCTGGAGCTATACAAAGCGTTTCCGAGCCTGGGAGGGGTTGTCCATACACACAGCCCTTATGCGGTGGCGTGGGCACAGGCGAGGAGGGACATTCCAGCATATGGCACAACTCACGCGGACTATTTTTACGGGCCGATCCCATGTGCCAGGAACCTGACGCCAACGGAGATCGACGAGGATTACGAGCGCAACACTGGAAAGGTCATAGTAGAGACGTTTCTGGAGCGCGTTATAGACCCTGACCATGTACCAGCAGTGATATGCGCGAATCATGGACCCTTTACCTGGGGAAAGGACGCAGCCAAGGCTGTGTATCATGCGGTTGTGCTGGAGGAAGTGGCGAAGATGGCTATTCTGACGGAGCTGTGCTGTCCGACGATAGGGCCAGCACCACAGTGTATTCAGGATAAGCATTTTCTGCGCAAGCACGGACCGAATGCGTATTACGGACAGGACACAAATTGAGATAACGTTTCAGGGAGGAATAGATTTGACAGCACAGGAAAAAAAGGAACTTCTCGTCGCCGCGTGGAAGGTCCGTATGGGCATAATAGAGGGCGTTCACGCAGCCAAGGCGGGGCATCCGGGCGGGAGCCTCTCAGCAGCGGATGTGCTCACATATCTGTATTTTAAGGAGATGAACATTGATCCGGCGAACCCTAAGATGGAGAACAGGGATCGATTTGTATTGAGTAAGGGGCATACAGCTCCGGGACTGTACTCAACACTTGCAAACCGTGGCTTTTTCCCGGTGGAGGATCTTAAGACGCTTCGTCAGATCGGTTCTTACCTGCAGGGGCATCCCAATATGCATACCGTCCCAGGGGTTGATATGTCCACTGGTTCATTGGGGCAGGGCGTCTCAGCAGCAGCGGGTATGGCGCTTGCAGCGAAGAAAAAGGGGATGGATGTGCGAGTCTATACGCTGCTTGGTGACGGAGAGATAGAAGAAGGCGAGGTGTGGGAAGCGCTCATGTTTTCAGCACACTACAAGCTGGATAATCTATGTGTCATCATAGATAATAACGGCCTTCAAATAGATGGCCCGATAGACAGGGTAATGAGTTCATACCCGATTGTAGATAAGCTCAGGGCATTCAACCTGGAGACGGTTGAGATTAACGGTAACGACTTCGAGGAACTGGAGACCGCGTTCAGAAAAGCACGAGAGACAAAAGGACGTCCCTTCGGAATAGTAATGAAGACCATAAAGGGACTGGGCGTAAGCTACATGGAGAATAACGTGGACTGGCATGGCAAAGCGCCCAATGACGAGCAGTATGAAGAGGCAATGAAGGAACTGAGAGCGCGTCTGGCGGAATTGGAGGCGATGTGAAATGGCGGAAGCAAAAAAGGTGGCAACGCGGGAAAGCTACGGCAGGGCGCTCCAGGAGCTTATGGCTGAACATGAGGAAGTGATCGTGTTTGACGCTGACCTCTCCAACGCCACAAAGACGAATATAGCGAAGAAAGCGTTTCCGGATCGGCACTTCAACTGTGGAATTGCTGAGGGCAATATGATGGCGGTGGCTGCGGGAGCATCGACAATGGGTTTTGTACCGTTTGCATCTAGCTTTGCGATGTTTGCTGCAGGCCGCGCATTTGAGCAGGTCCGCAACTCGATTGGTTATCCGCATCTGAACGTGAAGATAGGCGCTACTCACGGAGGTATAAGCGTCGGGGAGGACGGGGCGTCACACCAGTGCTGCGAGGACTTTGCTCTGATGCGGAGTATCCCTGGTATGGTGGTGTTGAACCCGTCGGATGATGTTGAGGCGAGGGCGGCAGTTTTTGCGGCCTATGAGCATCAGGGACCGGTGTATCTTCGGTTCTGCAGACTTGCTACCCCAGTCATCCATGATGCTGAGAGCTTCAGCTTTGAGATAGGGAAGGGAGAGACGCTGCTTGAAGGCAGTGACGTAGCAATAATCGCAACAGGTATCATGGCGCCTGAAGCACTGGAGGCAGGGAGGCAGCTTCATGAAAAGGGCGTTTCCGCGCGTGTAATCAACATGTGCTCCATTAAACCACTGGATGAGGAATTGGTGCTGAACGCTGCCAGAGACTGCGGCAGGGTTATAACCTGTGAGGAGCATAGTATAATTGGCGGCCTTGGAGAGGCAACAGCGGCACTGCTGAGTGAGAAGCGGCCAACGCCGCTGCGCAGAATAGGTGTCAACGACGAGTTCGGACATTCGGGACCGGCAGTACCACTGCTCAAGGAGTTTGGCCTGTCTGCTGAACACATTGTGGAGACGGCACTGGAGTTTGTCAGGGGCTGAGAAAAGATCTGCAACGCACAGCAAGGTACTGAATACTTTCACCTCCAGGTATTCAGTACCTTGCTGCTTTTGGTAGTGGCTATTATACTTAATTTAAGGCCGCGCTTAAAGCGCATGGCCAATTATACCATT
>CAYPMJ010000088.1:0-8293 GCA_964411785.1 uncultured Oscillospiraceae bacterium | reverse complement strand
AATGACAAGCTCGGAGAACACCTCCGGAACCTGTGCGCACTTCTTTATTGCGACTGAGGCCACACCTCCACACCCTATTACCAGAACTCTGCTCATTGCTCTCCCCTCCGCTTTCTGTAAGCTCCCCTGCTTCCGGCCTCTCCGGCCCCCCGAGGCTCCTTATAACTACCACGGGACTTATTAATCTCCCCGCGCTCTCCCGCGGCGTTGGCCCCCTCGGCTTCATCCGAAGTCCCCCGCTCTTCAGCAGCTTCAGTCTCCACTTCCTCTTCCAGCTCCTCTTCCAGCTCCTCTTCCAGCTCCTCTTCCAGCTGTTTGGCTTCCTCCAGCTCTTCTTCCTCTTCCAGCTTCTCTTCCTCTTCCAGCTCCTCTTCCTCTTCCAGCTCCTCTTCCGGCTCCTCGGTCTCCTCCAGCTTCTCTTTCTCTTCCAGCTCCTGTCCCCGTCTCTCCGCCTCTATTCTTCTCTCCTCAGCCTCCCGCTCACGTCGAGCCTTAGTGCGGGGGAAGCCGAGCGCCAGCAGCAGCTCACGGATTAATTTACACGCGAGGGCTGTGGACGTCCCCGAGGCGTCAAGTCCCGGAGCGAGCTCCATCACATCCGCTGCAACCACGTTGTGTCTCGCTGCTACCAGAACTGCACCCAGGAGCTCAAGAAACGTAATACCCCCCGCCTCCGGCGTCCCGGTGCCCGGGCACGCCGACGGGTCAAGGCAGTCCATATCAATGCTGAGGTACAACGGCACACCCGGCCTCCCCACCTCGGAGAGCATGGGTCTTAACGCTTCAAAGTCAAAAAGGTGCAGATCGGTGTGCTCGGCGGCAAATTCAAACTCCTCACGGGTCCCGCTGCGTATGCAGAACTGGTGGATCCGCCCGTCACCCAGCAGCTCATGGCAGCGTCTCATCACACAGGCGTGACTGAGCCTCACACCCTGATAGTCCTCACGCAGGTCCGCATGGGCGTCAAACTGTATTATGTGCAGATCCGGATAGCGCCGCAGTGCCGCGCGGACAGCTCCAAGCGACATGAGGTGCTCTCCGCCCAGCATGACCGGCAGCTTGCCGTCCCGCAGTATCTCGTCCGCGCGGCCCTCTACATCCGCCAGCGCCAGCGCCGCGTTCCCGCAGGAGAGCTCCAGGTCCCCGCTGTCAAACACCGGTGTCTCCGTGAGATCTCTCCCCTGATAGGGACTCCACGTCTCAATTCCGAAGCTGTCGCCCCGTATGGCAGAGGGACCGAATCTCGCCCCCGGGCGAAAACTCGTCGTTGAGTCGAAGGGCGCTCCGAAGAGCACTGTGTCCGACTGCCAGTACTCCCCGTCACAGCCTATGAAATTCACAACGTTCCTGTCCAAAACCTGACTCCCCCTTCATGATCTTTCTCTCATCTCATTCGACCTCCTGCAGCATCTCCTCCAGAAATGCCGGCAGGTAGAACGCGCCCTTGTGCAGACGCGTGGTGTAGTAGCGGGTGCGCAGGTGCTGCCCGTTCCAGCGGTCCGCGTCCAGGTCATCCACCGGATGGTATTTCTTACTGGCAAACCCGAACAGCCAGTATCCCGCCGCGTAGGTCGGGATATGCGCCTGATATACCCTGCATATCGGAAATGTGCTGGCTATGCGCTTGTGACTTCTCTGCATGGCCTCCGCATCCTCTGAGTAAAAGGGACTCCCCTGCTGATTTACCATAATTCCGTCTGACCGCAGGGCCTTGTAGCAGTTCCCGTAAAACTCCCTGGTGAAGAGTCCCTCCGACGGCCCGAAGGGATCCGTGGAGTCAACTATTATGAGGTCATACTCCTCCTCCACGCCGCGGATGAATTTAAGCCCGTTCTCGTAATAGATGTGTACCCTCTCGTCGTCAAGCCTCACCGCGTTGGCGGGCAGATACCGTCTGCACGCCTCAGCCACCGCCTCGTCCATCTCCACCAGATCTATCCGCTCTATCTGCTCGTAGCGCGTCAGCTCCTTCACCACCCCGCCGTCGCCGACGCCTATTACAAGCACCCGCTTTATGGCGGGGTGAACCGCCATCGGCACGTGCGTGATCATCTCGTCATATATGAACTCGTCCCGCTCTGTGAGCATTATGTTTCCATCCAGCGCCAGCACCCGGCCAAATTCCGGCGTGTCCAGTATGTCTATCCGCTGATACGCGCTCTCCTTTGAATAGAGCGCCTTGTTCACGCGAAGGCTCAGCTTGACATCCGGCGTGTGGTTTTCGCTGAACCACAGCTCCATCTCTTCACTCCCTCTCCCGGTTTGTATCCGATGATTATTTAAGAACGTTCAGCCGCGTTATGTCCGGATCCTCAGGTCCCGTCATGCTGCAGCCCTTCTCCTTTGCGTACCTGATGTACTGGAGTATCTCGCCTGTTATCCGCTCCCCCGGTGCGAGTATGGGTATCCCCGGTGGGTAGCACATAACAAACTCGCTGCACACGCGGCCCTGGGTGGCCTCTATGGGCATACTCACCTTCTCAGCGTAAAACGCCTCCTGGGGACTTGCCACAACCTCAGGATTAAAATACTCCTGATTGAGCATCCCGGTTGGATCCCGCTGATACCTTCTGCGTATCTCCGCCAGCGCTGACACCAGCCTCTCAACCTCCTGGCTCCTGTCGCCCATCGACAGGTACGCCAGGATGTTGCCAATATCCCCGAACTCAATCTGTATGTCGTACTCGTCCCTGAGAATATCGTACACCTCGATGCCGGCAAGTCCGATGTCCCTGGTGTGGATGCTGAGCTTTGTCGGGTCAAAGTCAAATACGGAATTGCCGTTTTTAATTTCCTCTCCGAAGGCGTAGTACCCGCCGATCTCATTTATCTCCACTCTCGCGTAGTCGGCTATATCGCGGACCTGCTTGAATACTCTGTCTCCCCGCTGTGCAAGATTCTTCCGGGAGATATCAAGGCTCGACATGAGAAGGTAGCTCCCGGACGTAGTCTGCGTGAGGTTTATTATCTGCCGCACATACCCCGGCTGCACACCCGGGCCTGTGAGCAGCAGACTCGACTGGGTGAGGCTCCCCCCGGACTTGTGCATGGACACCGACGCCATGTCAGCGCCCGCCTCCATCGCCGATACCGGCATCTTATCGCCGAAATAAAAATGTGTCCCGTGGGCCTCGTCCGCAAGGCATTTCATCCCCGCCTCATGGGCCATTCTGACTATCTCCCGGACATCTGAGCAGACACCGTAATAGGTGGGGTTGTTGACCAGCACCGCCACTGCCCCCGGGTGCTCCTTAATCGCCTTCTCCACCTGCTCCCGCTCCATGCCAAGGGATATCCCAAGCCTCTGGTTGACCTCCGGATTCACATACACCGGCACAGCCCCGCATATCACCATCGCGTTCAGCACGCTCCGGTGCACATTTCTCGGCAGGATTATCTCATCGCCCCGGCCGGCGACTGTCAGGACCATACTCTGCACGGCGCTTGTCGTCCCACCGACCATCAGAAAAGCGCCCGCCGCGCCGAAGGCGTCCGCCGCAAGCTCCTCGGCCTGCCTGATTACAGACACCGGGTGGCACAGGTTGTCCAGGGGTTTCATGCTGTTCACGTCCACCCCCACGCAGCGCTGTCCCAGAAAGGCCGTCAGCTCCGGATTCCCGCGGCCCCGCTTGTGCCCAGGCACATCAAACGGCACCACACGCATCTGTCTGAAGCGCTCAAGCGCCTCATAGATGGGCATCTTATTCTGATCAAGCTTGTACGTTCTTTTCATTCCCATCACTTCCTCAGAAAAAGAAAAAACGCAAGGAGGGCATTTAGAAGCTCTCCTTCCTTTCTTTAGCAGCACTTTCCTCAAGCCCCGCGTTAAAGATAGCTTCTTACACCGCTGCCTTGCGTTTTATGCAATAAACCCGGCCCCGCGCCGTCATCCCGGCCCCGCACCGTTTTTTCTCTCCGGGAAATTCATAAAACCATTCCTCAGCTTAGTGGGTATTGTATCACGCCTTCACCTTGTTGTCAAGAAAGGATGAAAAAAGTCCTGACCGTCTCTTCCGCATTGAAGGTTCCGTCTTATGTGCCGCGCTTATCACAGCATAAGTGAAAAATTCGTCTCTCTCACACAGCAGACAGTGTTCCCCCCAGCGGGGGGAATCAGGGGGGAGAGGCATCCGTATACTCATCCCTCTCCACATCCCGGTCCATATACTTATACTTATCCCTATACTTATCCTTATCCTTATAAAGCTTTATCCGGTTTCATGCTCAGGTTTTTTCAGGTTTTCGGACGACGCCGCCAAAGTCGGCCTTCCTCCCCTCCTGCCGTTGGCCACGCTCGCCTCATATCTGCGAATACTGTTGTCAATTGTCGGCCTTATTGAGTAAAACAGGGCCTTATTGCTGCTTGAAAGTTCCTCCGGATATCTGCCCTCAAAGACATACCCCAGTATTGCGTCGAGCAGCTCCAGACGTTTTTTGTTCGAAAGTTCTCCCAATGATTCATAATATGAGCGCAGAAATACGAATGAACTGGTCATCTTTCTATTCCTCCCGTTTCTCTTTCGTTCCGTTCCACACCTCATATTATATCAGAACACCTAACAAAAAGCAAGGTTTCCTTTGGCCTCCCGTCAGAGAGAAGTCATATAAACCGTTTTCCACATTTCTAACAGAGTTTTCCACAGCTTTGCCCTTTACCTTATTGACATTATTCGACACGGATGGCAAAACTTTTCCCACAGTCTTTAAACATGTTTTCAACAGGTTAACAACATATTATCAACAAGAGCCCCTGCTCACCGGAGCAGCGCCAGCAGGTCATCCCCGGACATATTGAGAATTCCGTCGTCAGGCTCTCCGGAGACTGCGTCTAAAAGGGATGCCTTTCGCTCCTGAAGCTCCAGTATTCTCTCCTCTACTGTGCCCTGTGCAATGAGCTTATACACCTGAACGCTCTGGCGCTGTCCGATACGGTGTGCGCGGTCTGTGGCCTGATTCTGGACAGCTGTATTCCACCACGGGTCATAATGTATGACCACGTCCGCGGCTGTCAGATTAAGTCCTGTTCCACCTGCCTTCAATGAGATGAGGAACACCGACGCCTCACCGTCATTGAACGAGCGGACGAGCTGTGCCCGCTTCTCCTTTGGTGTGGAGCCCTGGAGAGTGAGGCTTGATATGCCAAGCTCCTCAAGTCTTGGACGTATTATGTCAAGCATTGATGTAAACTGTGAGAAGAGCAGTATCTGATGTCCGTTCTCCACCATCCCCGCACAGAGCTCCATGGCCGCGTCGAGCTTGCTGTCAGGCCCATCGTAGTTTGAAAAGCACAGCCTGGGAGCACAGCATATCTGCCTCAGCTCAGTCAGTGCGGCGAGTATCTGAAGCTTCCCGGAGTCTGCTGTCAGGTTCTGTCTTGCCCTGGCGGCTGAGGCGTGGTACACCCTCTGCTCCTCCAGGGACATGGGTATCCTCCGCACCATCTCCAGCTTTGGCGGAAGCTCTCTCAGCACGTCCTTTTTCAGTCTTCTCAGCATGAAGGGTGACACAAGTCTCCTCAGCTGATTCATGGAATCCGCATCTCCGCTTTTGACTATCGGCTTCTCAAGCTTCTCCACAAATCCCCTGTGCGAGAAGAGATAGCCCGGCATGAGGAAGTCGAAGAGATTCCACAGCTCGCTCAGTCTGTTTTCCATGGGTGTACCCGTGAGGACAAACCGATGTCTGCAATCCACCCGTTTGACCGCGTGGGACACCTGTGTGGACTGATTTTTGATGTGCTGTCCCTCGTCCAGTACGCAGCAGTAGAATTTACAGGAGGCGTAGTCATCCGCATCGGACCTGAGCAGCTCATAGGAGGTTACCCACACATCCGCTGAGCCGCTGATGCTCATCATGTGCTTTCTCTCGGCGGCATTGCCCATTATGAGGCTCACCTGCAGCTGCGGCGCGAACCGCTTAAACTCGTCGCCCCAGTTTATTACCAGCGACGCCGGGCACACTACAAGACTTGTAAGGCCGGTCTTCGTCCTCGGAGCAGTGGCCAGATATGCTATTGACTGAATTGTCTTCCCAAGTCCCATCTCGTCAGCCAGTATGCCTCCGAAGCCGTATGTCTCCAGTGTCTTCAGCCATTGGAAGCCAACCTTCTGATAAGGTCTCATGACCCCCTCAAGCCGCTCTGGCAGAACATAGTCCGACTCCTCCAGGGCCTTGAAGCTCCGGACCATCTCACGGAACTTTGTGTCCCGCTGGACCTTAAGTCCCTCGTCGCTCCTCAGAAGTCCGTCCAGATAGAGGCCCCTGTAGGCCGGAAGGGTGATTGTCCCCTTTTTCAGGTCTGAGGCCGGGATCTGAAGCATATGCGACATCTCCGCCAGCGTCTCACAGTCGGAGCCGTTGAGGGCGAGGTATCTGCCGTCGGTGAGCCTGTGGAAGCGTCGCTTTTTCAGAAGGCTCTGGTAAAGCGCCTCAAGCTCCTCAGGGGGAAAGCCGCCGGTGTCCAGACTCAGGCTGATAAGCCCATCCGAGACGGAGAGCCCGACTCTGGCTGCTGTGGGACGGATACGCTTCGCCATGAGGCTGTCTGTCACATATACCTCCCCTGATTCCCTGAAGCGCTCAATGCCGCCTGTTAAAAAGTCAAACACCGCCTCATCCCCCACAATTGCGTATCCGCCATTGGGGGCCTTTGAGAAGATCTGACTTACCATCTGTTTTGTGCGCTCCTCCACAATGAGGTTCCGCTTCACCGATGCGGGCGTCGGGGAGTCGCAGTCATACGTGCTGCCCCCATAGCGGAACTTAAGCTTGAGGGTAAGGGCGTCATTTTGCATGTCGAAGTAGCAGCACGGGACGCACTCATCCGGCAGATACTGCTCCAGCAGCCCGTCCGGGTCCTGCACCTTAACCATGTCTCCTATCTCATGCATGACGCACCCGCAGAGCGTGGGCATATCCGAAAAGCTGACGGTGAGCTCCTTGTGAACCTTGCTTAAAAGCGGGAGCAGCTTCCTGCGGAAATCGTCGCTGCAGCGCAGTATTGCGCTCTCAGTCACCGCGTAGATATTGCTGACACTGCCAAAAAGTGTGACGCCGGGATCCGTCTTCACATCAAGCGCCGCTGCCCGCACACCTTTCCTCAGCAGGATCGTGACCTGGGGGTTGCCCTCAGCCATTGCAACTGCGCCTTCCCCGTCTCCGCGCTCCACCCTCTCGCCCTTCAGAATTTCAAAGAGCCGGTCGAAGGCTGCGCCTGTCAATCTGAACCTGCTCTTCGCGCGTCCGCCCGACCCCTGGCCGATGTAATTCTCGTCACGGTATATAAGCTGCCCGCCCGCTGCTTTAGTGTGTATATCCCTCATCTCAGGGAAGTGATCCAGCAGCAGGAGGATGAGCTTCTGAGAGCGTGTGTCGAACTGCTCAATGCCATGGAAGAGTGTAAGACCTTTGCCATATGTCACAGTTTCTCTCCTTGCAACCGACATGGCGAAACTGTGAACATCCTTCACCACATACAGTCTGTCAAACCCCACCTGTATTGAAAATTCAGGGTAGCCGAGGCCGGCTGTATGGATTTTAAGGTGCAGCCTGGCCTTGTCCGCCCCCATCGCGGAGCGCCCGCCACCGCCAACATAAGTCTCAAGAAGGCTCGAGACAACCATGTCGCTGTCCGCAGGTCGAGGGCTCCTGCGCTCAGCCATGTAAGCAGCAGCCGCTGCGGCGAGATGCTTACAGGAGCGCTTTGTCTCAAATGCAGGGCAGGTGCATAAAAGGCGCACACACGATTTATCGAAATCCAGCGACACCCTGTAAAGCTCATCGCCCCTCACAGTGCATTTTATACTGTCGTCGCCGTCATTTGAGGTGACCGAAAGGTCGCTGACCCTTCCGCGCCGGAAGTAATCCTCACCTCGCTCAAAGTCCTTCCTGCTGAATATATCCCTTATAGCGTCCTCTGACCAAGCCATATGTAAAAACCCCCTGAAACGTCGAAATCTCTTTCATTATAGCCCGCATTCCCGTTTCTGACAAGTGTGGTTTACGCGGAATCGAGCTTAAAATAATTTGCAGTGGACACCAGGGCAGTCCTGTGGTATAATATCTGCAAAGCAGATATTATACTTATTTTAAGGCCGCGCCTTAAGCGCATGGCCAATAATACCATTTCGCTTCGCTACATGGTATAATATCTGCAAAGCAGATATTATACTCAATTTAAGGCCGCGCTTAAAGCGCATGGCGGTGATGAGAATGAATGAAGAGACGACAATAGCGCATGGGCTGCGCGTCACAGATGACAGTGCCGGGTATGACGCAGCCTGTAAGCGGGTTC
>CAYPMJ010000087.1:0-8525 GCA_964411785.1 uncultured Oscillospiraceae bacterium | reverse complement strand
ACGCATATACGCCAAGGGCGCTACTTCTATATCCCCTCGCTCCAGATGCTTCTGGTATGTCTCCGTCCCCAGCATCTCAAACAGCGCGTCATACAGCGGACGCAGATAGGGGTCCACCTTGCTTTGCAGGTCCCCGGGGAGAAAACCCAGGCGTTCCCCGGCTTCCACTGCCGGACGGGTGAGAATTATCCTGTTCACATCCCCCCGGCGAAATGCCGCCACTGCCGTCGCTACTGCGAGATAGGTTTTCCCCGTCCCGGCGGGACCCAGTCCAACTGTTATAGTGTTTTTCATTATCGCGTCCAGGTATTTCCGCTGACCTATGGTCTTTGCCTTAACCGGCTTGCCCTTGGCTGTCACACACACTACATCACGGGCTAATTCCGCTATCTTATCTCCTTCTCCGGCTCGCACAAGTCCCAGGATATACCTGACTCTTTGGCCATCTATCTGCTCTCCTTTGGACGCCAGATCCAGAAGTCCCTCAATAGCTCGCTTCGCCACAAGCACGTCCTCCGCTTCCCCGGATATGCGAAGTTCCGACTCTCTGTCTGTGACATGGACGTTTAATTCATCTTCAATAAGACGCAGGTTCTCGTCGAAGGAGCCGAAGACACTGACCATATCTTCCATTCTGTCAATATTTATGATCTGTTCTGTCATAAGTGCAAAATCCTCTCAATCTATGCGTTTTCGCCGCCCGACGGTTCCGGATTCTGTGGCACACGCGCCGCGGTCTGCTCCTCTGGCGTGAGTACTGCTGACACAGCTATATTTTCCACACACTCCGCGTACAGCGTGACTGTGAGTACCCCATTGGCCTGACTTGTGACGAATTCTGTCTTGATGGCGTATCCGCCCTGAAGCTCCTGTCCCATGAGACTGAGGAGTCGCGCTCTGAGTATACTCTCTGCACGCTCCGATGATAGCTCTGTCCTGATCTCCTCATACTCCTCAAGCCGCTCCCGAACCACTGTCAGAGGCAAAACAGAACCTCCGATCTGAAGCGAATCATACGACGTTATTTTATCACATGAGGCAGTATAATTTCTACCTGTAAAATATAAATTTATTCTTTTCCCTCCAAAAACAAGCGCAGTCCTCACATGGCTCTCGCCTGTATACTGCTTCTGCGTATACGCCAATGGTATACAAAGCGACTTTTCATAAATTGTTGATGCCCATATTTCCGCGTCCGCATGGGTAAAATGTATCCCGTCAACACCTCCGGGAACTACGGCGCTTACAAGTACATCACCCTCCTTCACCGAATCGCCGACAGTCACCTGCGGTTCACCCCCCAGTACCAGGAGGCTTGTAATAACCCCTGACTTTCTCGCTGTAATCTGCGCAGCCTCGTCCGGGTCACGGATCTTCGGCCTGGGCACCGCCTCCCGGACTATGACATGTATTCGGCTGCCATGAGTATTCAGCGTTATCCAGCAAAGCTCTGGAAAGCGAAGCAGCATCTCATTTGAAAGCCGCTGCTGGGAAACGGCAAAGACGCTGGAGCCTATTCCAACTCCAAGCTTTCTCAATTCCGCCAGTATCCTTGCGGAGCTGACAGTTCTGTTGCCTGTGACATCAATCTGCCATATAAACAGGGATGATGCCCACACTGCCGTCAGGCAGAGCGCCAGGCCGGCCAGAAGTACGAATCGCTTTCGCACCCGCCAGAGCAGAAACGGTGCGCCTCTCTTGCGAAGCGGCTCCACAGTAAACGCTCCGCTCTCTCTTGCGGCCTCCCGGAGCCTGCGGTATCCCTCCGGAAATACGCACATAGTCGCACCGGTTTCATCTCTGGTAAGGTCCCAGAAGTCCACATGACGGCTGGCGCAGATGTTCACTGCCCGCTCCGGAAAACGGCACTTAAGCCGCACTCGAACAGCGCCTCTGAAAAAATCAAGCGCTCCCAAAGTCCTCCCCCCTCTCAGAGTCCCCTCACTCCACAAACTCCACGCTCTGCACTTTCCCCTTCACCACAAGCTCCAGGTCGCTCATTGCTGCCACAGTGAGGTCACGGCCTGTCACCTTTATTACCAACCCTCTGGCATTCACAACCAGCTGGTTCTCACTGTACTCCAGAAGTCCACGGTGATTTTCGATATGTAAACTGTTTACGCCACTTACCGTTACACGTGGCTCTCCTGCCAGTGCCTCTCCCGGCAGGTCAAAGACAGCAGCTGTCTTCTCAAGAAATACAACACTCTTTTTCCTCCCCACAGGATTCTCCCCCTCTCTCCTTCTTCAATGGTATGCGGTTTTGCGGAAAAAATACACCCTCCCCCTCATAGACTTAACCGAAAGGTGGCGCGTTTATGTGGCTTATTGAATTGAGGAAAAAAATCTGGGACCTCCTCCTCCTGCTGGGGCTGGCTGCGGTGACGACCGGACTTCTGGCCTTTCCCTCGGAGATGGTGGAGGCAGCGAAAAGCGGTGTGAACCTTTGTTTTAATGTACTTATCCCTTCTCTGTTCCCGTTCTTCGTACTCGCCTCCCTGACTGTGGAGCTGGGATTGGCGGAACGCCTTGGAAGGCTTGTGGGACCTGTCATGAGGCCGCTCTTCAATGTGGGCGGTCCATGTGCCTCCGCTCTTGTTCTGGGCTTCGTGGGCGGATATCCCATTGGTGCAAAGACGGTAATTTCACTCTACAACAACCGTCAGTGTACCAAAGCTGAAGCGGAACGTATGCTGGCCTTCTGCAACAACTCCAGCCCTGCCTTTATATTTGGGGTTGTTGGCGCCGGGCTCTTTGCCAGTGGGCGTGTTGGGCTGCTGCTTTATCTTGCGCACATCGCCGCGTCGCTGTGTGTGGGACTTCTGTTCCGGCGCTGGGGCGACTCTCATATCGCCAAACCCTCTGAATGTTCATCGGCTCCCCATCCCGCCTTCTCCGAGGCGTTTGTGAAATCTGTCACGTCCTCCTTCTCCTCGTCTCTCAACATCTGCGGATTTGTACTGTTTTTTACTGTGCTTATTCGCCTTCTCTTTCTCTCCGGGGTCATGTCGGCTGTAAGCGGAGCCCTCGGAGTAGTTTTCTCATTCTTCGGCCTTTCTGAAAACCTTGCAGAAGCTCTGCTCACCGGTCTTGTTGAGCTCACCAGCGGTGTCTGGAGTCTGCGTGAAGCGTCCGGAACCCTCACCGCCTCTATCGCAATGGCCTCTTTCATGCTCGGGTGGGCGGGATTATCTGTTCACTGTCAGGTGATGTCCTTCCTTGCCAGCACCGGACTTTCTGTTCACCCGTATCTGCTGGGAAAGCTGCTGCACGGTGTTCTGTCCACTCTCTTCGTGCTTCTGCTCTCAAGGGTCATAAGGCTGCCGGAACCTGTCTCGCTGGTTCTCGCCAAGCAGGTATCACGGCTCAGTAATCTGAGGTTCTTTTCAACATTTAAGCTGTCAGTGATGCTCGCAGTAAGTCTGGGGATCGTTTTTATGCTGCTTTCACGGTTTTCGTCAAAAACAGGTGGAAAAAAGCGCGACGAGGCGTTATAATGCAGGAAATACCTGTGGGAGGTGTATGTTGTGCTTTTTAACAAAAAGATCGATCCATGCTGCGCATACTGCCGCAGCGGTGTCAGACTGAGTGAAACAGAGGTCGGCTGCCTCAGAAAGGGTATAGTTGACGCCGGCGGCTTCTGTCGCCGTTTCCGCTACGATCCCTTGAAGCGTGAGCCCGCCTCTCCTCCCCCCTTAAAGACACAGAAGTTCTCTCAGGAGGATTTTTCAATTTAGTTAACCTTTCTTTAATATCAGGTTGACAGTTTCTGTTTTTTATGCTATACTTCGCAGAGCAATGCGATGGAGGCGATAAAAATAGAAACAAGGCAACGATTGCTCCAGCTTCTGGAGGCTGAACCAGACAGGTATATTTCCGGCAGTGAATTATCAGAGAAGCTTGGAGTCTCACGGACAGCAGTCTGGAAGAACATCCAGACACTTGAAAAGGACGGCTTTCTGATAAGTGCCGTGAAGAAGCGCGGATACAGGCTCGAATCGCCCAATGACACCATAACTGAAGAGGGCCTTATAAACGCGCTTGGGGAAAACTCAGGTTTCTCCTTCGATGTACGTGATGAGGTAACATCCACAAACCTTGTGATAAAGGAACAGGCTGCTGAGCTTCCCACCTGGCGGGTGGTGGTAGCTGATCGACAGAGCGCCGGGCGTGGTCGGCTGGGACGAGGCTTCTGGTCGCCGGCCGGGACCGGGTTATACATCAGCGTCTTGCTGCGTCCGAATCTCACGGCGGAGGGAACGTCGCTTATCACCACCGCTGCGGCTGTCGCTGTGTGCGGCGCGGTGGAGGAGTGCGGAGGCGGCTCACCTGTCATCAAATGGGTCAACGATGTGTACTTAAATGGCAGAAAAATCTGCGGAATTCTGACGGAGGCGTCCTTTAATATTGAGACATGGGGCATGGATTTCGCGGTTCTTGGCGTAGGGATAAACGTTGTGGAGCCAAAGGTGGGCTTCCCGGAGGATCTGCGGGACATAGCCGGGGCAGTTTTTCCGGAGAGCCGGAACAGACTCAGGCAGGATCTTGCCGTGAGCTTTCTCCGCAGATTTCGCGCACTCTATGACACATTGGAGGACCGGGGATTTGTGGAGGAATACAGACGTCGAAGTTTCCTCATTGGCCAGCCGGTGTATGTGCTGCGTCCCGGCAGTAAACGTGAAGCCACTGCATTGGATGTTGATGATAACTGTCATCTTCTGGTGCGATACACTGACGGCACTATGGAGGCACTCTCCTCCGGAGAGGTCAGTGTCCGCCCTTCAGGGAGGTGACAGTATGAATCTCCGTCCACATCACGCTCTCTGTATTCAGAAGTTCACCGGGCATGGCTATAATGAGGATTTTACATCCCATATGACCGCTCTGGTTGGGCTGCTCTCGCGAGAGCCTGACACTGAAATCACCCTCGTACACGGCTGCGATGAACTATGTGTAAGGTGCCCTTATAATCTGGAGGGCAGATGCAGCTCATATGATAAGGTAGAAAATATGGACCGTCTGACGTTGGAGTTGACCGGTCTGAATGATATACATTCCCTCTCCTGGGATACACTGGCAAAACAGGCAAGCCGTATTCTTTTGTCACGGGATTTTTTTGCTGTATGCGGGGACTGTCAATGGTTTGACCTTTGCCATGAAACGGAGGTAAACCCAAATGTCTAAATCAGGTCTTCGCACACTGGATCTGGCGTACATAGCCGTTTTCACTGTACTTATCGCCGTATGCTCCTGGATAAGCGTTCCAAGCATAGTGGAATTTACCATGCAGACCTTTGCTGTCTTTTTCACGCTTCTTGTTCTCGGCGGAAAACGCGGGACATTGACCGTAACAGTATATTTAACACTCGGTGCAATTGGCGTTCCCGTTTTTGCCGGCTTTACCGGAGGAGCTGGGGCGCTGCTGGGAACCTCCGGAGGGTATCTCTGGGGCTTTCTTCTGACTGCGCTGGTATACTGGCACCTCACGACATTTCTGAACGACACTCTTCTGGTAGAGGTTCTGGCTTTGATACTTGGACTTATCGTATGCTATGCTGTGGGAACCTTCTGGTTCATGGTGGCCTACGCCCGCCAGACCGGCCCAGTCGGCTTCGCGACGTCACTCATGTGGTGCGTTGTCCCCTTTATCCCGTTTGATGCTCTGAAGCTCGCGCTGGCGCTGGCGCTGGCGGGGCGTCTTAAAAGGTTTGTAAAATAGTATATAGCTGCTGCCTATATAAACCTCCGCGTCTGAAGGCTCATATCAAAGGCTCATATCACAAGAAAAAGCCCCGCAATCGCTCTCCAACGATTACGGGGCTATGTCTGTTGTTCAATTATCAAAATACACAATCCACCTTTCCTCTTCCTCCGTGGCTCAATTTACTCAGCCCATCCGTCCATCAGTCGCACTCATATAAGCACAAAGCTTTCGCGGAAACCTCCGCCACAGTACTGGGACATGGTCTTAAAACTGACAGCCCGTGAGTTATTCGCCTATGGACTTCATACATCCGCCTACAGCATCCGAGGAGTTTCTTCAGCGGATAATCTCACCTGCCCATTGGACTTACCTCCTCCTGATGGTCAAAATATATCACATCCTCCCTGCAATGTCAAGCACTTTTTGTGAAAAATTCCTGTTTTTTACTGTGCCCTATCAGTATAACCGTCTCCGGACTCTGAAGCTTAATTTCAATACATACCTTTTCCTCTGTACTGCTTTCCATTTAACGCCTGTTAATTCCCCACAGCTTCTCTCACGCCGTCTTCTGGACTACGGCATCACTTATATATAAGCCGCGCAGACTGTCTTTATGCAAAAAACGCCTCACATATTAGAAAGCTCCGGCAGGGCATAAAGCTCTGCCGGAGACATCTTCCCAGAACGAACTTAATTTACTGCTTGGCCTATTCTACGCCGCTATAATTTTCCCATCCTGCATCCTGAGGACCACATCAGCTGCCTCCGCCACTTTTGGATCGTGGGTGACAACAATAACACAGCACTGCTCCTCATGGGCAAGCTTCTGCAGGATGTCGATAATATTCTGGCTGTTGGTACTGTCAAGGTTCCCGGTTGGCTCATCGGCAAGAATGATCTTGCTTCCGGATGCCAGTGCTCTTGCGATGGCCACACGCTGCTGCTCGCCTCCGGAGAGCATATGCGGGAAGCGCTTGAACTGATCCTCCTTAAGTCCCAGCTGAAGCAGCTTCTCGTGCGCGATTGCCTCAGCTTTCTCCTTCGTCTCCCCCTGGATCAGCAGCGGATATGCGGTGTTTTCCTCCACGGTGAGCAACGGGAACAGATTAAAGTCCTGGTAGATCACCGATACCTGTTCCCTGCGAAGTTTACAGCAGTCCATATCCGACAGTGACTTCCCGTCCATCATGATTCTCCCGGAAGTGGGCATTTTCAATCCGGCAAGCATGGAGAGCAGCGTCGTCTTCCCGCTGCCGCTTGCACCGGTGATCACGTACATCTGCTGCGGTTCAAACTCGTACGTCACATCCTGAACAGCATTGGTCGTATTGTACTTGTTCTTGTAGGCATAACTGACCTCTTGAAGCTCAATTTTCATTTTAATCACTCCCTTATCATAAGCTGCAGCGCATTTCGCTTGTGTAAAACCTGAAATACAGCAATCGCCGCGCCAGCGCTATTGGCAACAAACGCGATGAGCAGATTGCCCCATGGCATCGCCGACGGGGAAATAATCAAGGCCGGCAGAATTATAACCACGAACCCGACCACGCTTACAGCCACATGTTCCAGCCATGCCTCAATAAAAATTCTCGGGACGGACAGCCCCAATATATATTGCAGCGCGATTTCGTTCTGCCGTTGTTTCGTTGACAGATTCCCTATCACAAAGCCGAACCCCATAGTCAGGACTGTAATAATTATGCGGCAGATTTTAAAAATCCGCTGATTCTGCTGCAAAGAAGACACAGTCTGGGACAGAGTTTCATCATATATCTCCAATGCGTACGGATAGTTCTCATATATAGGAGACGCCTCCCATTTCCTCGGGATACCGCGTGGATCAACATCCACAAAGTAGTTGCTGCTACATTTCTCCTTGAATTCGTCAATCTTCCGGCTATCCTTTAAGGTTGCACCGATGCTATCCGCGTTGATCGATCCGTTGACGATCGGACTTAAATTGTAAATGATCTCCCAGGGACAATATACAGTGTTTGTCTTTCCGGTGCATACGCCAACAACCTCCATGGTCTGATCTGCCGTTACTTCGCTATTGTAGTCGCCGTAAACTTGAACTGTCACACTGCTATCGCCTTTGGGCAGACTCTCGTAAATATCGTCAGACACTACGCAGACTGCCTCCTCACCGCGAAAGACAGATTCATCGCCCGCCAGCCACTCGACCTCGCTCTCCTCAACACGGAATGTGTGATCGGCTGCAAAGGATGTTATCCCTACCACACTGACAGATACCCCATTTCTTTTTCCCTTCAGTGTGGCCTTGACCTCCACATCTGTGATATAATCCGAAAATGGAGTTTCCGGAATATGCACGCGATCCTCTGACTCCATAAATAAATCTATCACCCATTTCGGCAACGCAAGATTATCAGACTGCGTCCCTGTCAGGTTAGTAACCGCGCAAGTGACCGTTGTGCGATCATACACTTCTTCGATCTTTGCGCTCATAGAACTCTCTCCTATGCTCATGCTGCAAAGAACCAGACTTGTGACCAAAGCGATAAGAAATACGAAAAAGCACATCTTCCGTCTGCGTTTCATTCTGTTCAGCAGGTATGGAAATCTCATTTTCGATTACCCCTTTCCTTTTACAAGCGACCTGGTAATGCTCCTAGCCGTCATGAAGAGCAAGACGCCCACAAATATGGCCTGGAGCACTGCAATCAGTATCACATACGGTACCGGCAGAGACAGCTCCTCCGTTACGTTCGCATAGCTCCCCAGCCGGTCCAGAACAATCCTCACCAGGCCCACAGATGCAGCTCCCCCAATCACGCTGCCCAGAAGCAGAATCCCG
>CAYPMJ010000086.1:0-8585 GCA_964411785.1 uncultured Oscillospiraceae bacterium | reverse complement strand
ATTTCTGGAAGCTGCTGCTGGGACTCCACGGCGGGGTTCTGGGGGAGACCTGTTCTCTGGCTCTGCTTATCGGCTTTGTGTACCTGTGTGTGAGAAAGGTCATAAAACCTGTAATCCCGGCAAGCTATCTGGGTTCCGTTCTGGTTTTCATGTGGCTCTTTGGAAGCATCAAAAGCGGACAGTTTGCATTCACGGCACAGCCTGTGCTGGCACTGTTCTCCGGCGGACTCATGCTGGGAGCGGTGTTTATGGCGACTGACTATGTCACAACACCGTTCACGGATAAGGGCAAGCTTATATTTGGGCTGGGATGTGGGCTTTTGACGTCGCTCATGCGTACGTTTGCTTCTTCAGCCGGTGCGGTGTCCTTCTCAATACTGCTGATGAATCTGGTGGTTCCGTATATAAACGAACTCACAAGGCCGAAACCATTGGGAGGCGTTGCAGAAAAATGAAAAAAGAACAGTTTGAGGAATATGTGAAGCCGTTCCTGGTGCTGGTCATAATCTGCATAGTTGTGGCATTTCTGCTGGCCTTTACTAATGGCAGAACAGCGCCGATAATAGAGGAGAACGCAAGATTGGAGGAGGCGCGGACTAGGGCCTATGTCCTGGGTGGAGATGAAAACTCCGGTTTCGTGTTTGAGGAGATTCTCTGTGACGCCGACGCACTGGGCATAGAAAGTGCCTATCGTGAGGCGGGGGGCAGGGGCTATGTTATTGTCGCGGGCTACAAGGGGTACGGTGGGACAGTGACGGTCACTGTGGGAATTGATAATGACGGGACGGTCGTGGGACTCTCCGCCGATGTCTCCACAGAGACGAAGGGAATAGGTTCCAGGGCAGGGCATACGGACTATACGGATCTGTATATAGGCGCGACGGGCGATGTGGAGAATATCGACACCATAACAAACGCTACCCGTTCAAGCAGTGCAGTGAAGCGCGGTGTTGGTGCGGCTCTGGCCGCGTTTGAGGTCCTCAGGGAACAGGGGGCGTAATAATGAAGAAAAAGCTTGATATTCTTTTAAACGGACTTTTTAAAGAAAACCCCGTGCTTATCCTGGCGCTGGGGTGCTGCTCAGTGCTGGCTGTGTCGGTCACTGTTCTTGGCGGACTTGGTATGGGCGCCGCGCTGACGTTCGTGCTGGTCTGCTCCAATGTGGTGATATCGCTTCTGCGAAATGTCATTCCCGGAAAAGTGCGCATACCGTGTTATATAGTCATAGTGGCCGCTTTTGTCACGCTGGTTCAGATGGTGGTCGAGGCATATATGAAATCCCTCTATGACTCGCTGGGCGTGTTCCTGGCGCTGATCGTCGTAAACTGTATTGTCCTGGGACGCGCTGAGATGTTTGCCAGCAAAAATACCGTTGGTGACAGCTTCTTTGACGGATTGGGTATGGGCCTAGGGTATACCATGGTGATAACTGCGATATCCGTGGTTCGGGAGCTTATAGGCAGCGGCACATTGTGTGGTATCCGTATAATTCCTGAGGGCTACCAGATAGGGGTCGTCGCACAGACGCCGGGAGGGTTTTTCTGCTTTGGCTGTGCAATGGCGATTCTGGTGGCGGCAATGGCAAAGAAGGGTAAGAAATTCGAGCCTAAGATAGGCTGTGACGGCCAATGTTCCGCTTGTATGCAGAGCTGTCCGGATAGGAAGGAGGAGGCGAACGCCAGATGAAGTATCTTCTTATTCTGTTTACAATGGTCTTTACAGAGAACTATGTATTGGTACAGTTTCTCGGAATATGTCCTTTTCTAGGCGTCTCGCAGAAGCTGTCCTCGAGCATTGGCATGAGCGGAGCGGTGGTGGCAGTGATGACGCTTGCGTCGGCCGCAACTTATGGCATATACCAGGGGTTGATGGTACCGCTGCATCTGGAGTATCTTTCCACGATACTGTTTATTTTAGTCATAGCTGCGTTGGTGCAGCTGGTTGAGATAACGCTGAAAAAGTTTTTAAAACCGTTATATAACGCACTTGGAGTATATCTGCCTCTGATAACCACAAACTGTGCGGTTCTGGCCGTGACACTGCAGAACGTGGAGGGAACAGGATACAGCTTTGGGGAGGCTGTGATGAACGGCTTTTCTGCTGGTATTGGCTTCTCCCTGGCACTGATACTCTTCTGCGGTGTTCGACGGGCGCTGGAGCGGGCGAAGCCGCCGAAGTGCTTTGAGGGTCTGCCAATTACGCTGATCGCGGCGGCGCTTACCAGTATGACATTTATGGGCTTTACTGGAATGGCCGAAAATATGTTTGGCGGATAAGGAGGGGAAGAGGATGGAGATTTTTCAGGCGATTGCCGTGCTGGGCGGTGTGGGAGCCGTGGCGGCGGTGCTGCTTATCCTGGCCTCCAAATTCATGTATGTCCCGACGGACGAGAAATTCCCAAAAATACGCGAATGCCTTCCGGGAGCCAACTGTGGTGCATGCGGCTACGCCGGATGCGACGGGTATGCCGGGGCGCTCGCCAGCGGCGAGGAGGATAAAATAAACAAATGTGTAGCGGGAGCAGATAAAGTTGCGATGGCCCTTGCCCAGGTGATGGGCAGGGATTTTGAGGACGTGGTGGAGCAGGTAGCGGTTGTTCGATGCAGTGGAGATTGTGAGGCGACACATGACAAGCTTGAATATCAGGGGCTGTCAGGCTGTGCGGCTGCAAAGCTTCTGTTTGGCGGCAAGGGGGCATGTTCTTTCGGGTGCATCGGCCTGGGAGACTGTGCGGCGGTCTGTCCACAGCACGCAATAACGGTGGTGAATGGCCTTGCGGGAGTGAATTTTCGAGCCTGTATCGGGTGCGGTATGTGTGTACAGACCTGTCCACAGCATATTATAACCCTGATGCCGGATACAGAGTGTATTCTGGTGAGCTGCTCAAACCATGAGAAGGGTGCACTCACCCGTAAGGAGTGCCTGAAGGGCTGCATAGGCTGTAAAAAGTGCGAGAAGGAGTGTCCGCAGGGTGCAATAGCCGTGGTGGACAATCTGTCGGTGGTAGACTATGAAAAGTGTATCGACTGTGGCCATTGCGCTGAGGTTTGTCCTGTGGGATGTATTCACCATAGAGACTACTCCAGCGCACATCGCGCGTGAATTGTGAATAAAGTGCGGTCCGCCTCCTTCCTTATCGGGAGTGGAGGCGGACTGTTTTTTTATTGATAGCATTTTAACGCGAAGGCCAACATACATATTAGCATGCTGAATGGCATGCGTCACGCATATTTGACAACAGTTCAGAATGATTTCAATCGAGAACGTTCGTGAAAAAAGCGTCGGCTGTTCAGCGTCAGTCATTAATGTTCATCAATGAACAGCAGCAGTACTGCGCCGTCACGGGAGGTGCGAACGAACTTTGTGGAGAGCTGAAGGCTCTCAGCCAAAGATTGTACATTCTCTCCGGGACGAAGCCTCGTCCTGTGGATCAACACAGGGACGCGCAGACAGGCGCCTTCAGCGGGAGTGTCAGCAAGATGGACGTTGGCGTCGCGGAGAGATTCAGATGGAATGCAGAATTTTTCTGCGATGGAACGGAGGCTGTCACCGTGCCTCACAATATAGTCATGCATAGACTCGCCTGATTCAATTCACTGCTTCGGGGGAAAATCACCGGAGAGTGTGTGAATGATTGGTTTTTCAAAAAACATGCTGTTAGAGTTTGACGAACGCCGGAAAATGTGGTAAGATTCAGGCAATGACAGAAGCCTTGATTATAAGGCTGGAGTTCAGAAGCGTCCACCCGGCGGTCAAGCCCAATGGGGCAGGGGAGCGCCGGCCATGCTCCCCTGGGAGGGACACTCCCTTGGCCCCTATCTGAAAGCTGACGGTATACCGTCCGCTGGTTTATTTTATGCCGCAGCCGCCAACTGGTTCCATCGACTGCGGAGAAAGGACAGATGATGGTAAAGATAGCCCCATCCATCCTGGCAGCCGATTTTGCCCGACTGGGGGAGGAGATACAATCTGTTGCCTCAGCTGATTATCTGCATTTTGATGTAATGGACGGAGTGTTTGTACCTGATATCTCGTTTGGAATGCCGGTGCTGCGATCGTTAAGGCCGGTGACGGAGCTTGTCCTGGACGTTCACCTCATGATAGTAAAACCCATACGTTATGTACTTCGGTTTGTGGAACTGGGAGCAGATATAGTGGTTTTTCACGTGGAGTCGGACGAGCCGGCGGTAATAATGGAGACTGTTCTGGCAGTGAAAAGGGCGGGTGCGCGGGTGGGCCTTGCGCTGCGCCCTGGAACGCCGTGGAGTACGGTTGGCTCGTATCTTGAAAAATTGGATATGGTACTTGTAATGACAGTTGAGCCTGGGTTCGGCGGACAGCCATTCATGGAGGATATGCTCCCGAAGATAACGTCGCTGCGCCGGGAGGTGGAGCGGCGTGGCCTGAGCTGCGATATAGAGGTGGATGGTGGCATAAATCCTGACACTGCCAGGCGCTGTGTGGAGGCCGGAGCGAATGTCCTTGTTTCCGGGAGCCAGATATTTGGTGCAAGGGATCGTGCGCAGGCCATTCGGAGACTGAGAGGCTGATTTTTATTTTTTTGCGTAACGGGGACAGAAGGTCATGAGTTTTTTTCCGTCATCATTGGATAATCTGATAGAGAAATTTGCGTCGCTGCCCGGGGTTGGGCTGAAGTCCGCGCAGCGGATGGCATTTTATATATTGTCGCTGCCGGAGGAGGAGGCACGGTCCTTTGCAGATGCCATAAACACGGCAAGAGATAAAGTGAGGCTGTGCAGGAGCTGCCAGAATCTGACAGATATGGAGGAGTGTTCAATTTGTCAGAGTGCCACAAGGGATGGAAGCGTAGTGTGTGTTGTGGCAAGTCCGAAGGACGTTGCGGCAATGGAGCGAGCTGGCGAATTCAACGGCAAATACCATGTGCTGCACGGGGTGCTGTCGCCGCTGAATCATATAGGACCTGATGATCTTCGAATCCGTGAGCTTGTGGATCGTGTGGCAGCGGGCGGCATTGAGGAGATAATTATGGCAACGAATCCGGACACGGAGGGCGAAACGACCGCAAAATATATCTCCAGGCTGTTGAAGCCCTTTGGTGTAAAAGTGACGCGTCTCGCTTACGGGATACCTGTGGGAGCGAGCCTTGAGTTTGCAGATGACGCAACGCTCATGCGCGCACTGGAGGGCCGTCAGGAGATTTGACAAACGGATAGATGTGTGCTATAATCCTGAAGACAAAAAATTGATACAGGTTTTGGTATAAGTGCCAATTTGTGGATATACTATGAGGTGCATCCGCTGAAATTGAAGGGACTTTTGCGCCATGTGGTCAATTTCAGATGGTGCTTTATCATAGCAGGAGCAGTTAAGAACTGTACTTGCGGTGATGGTCATGCTTCGCGGCCGTATGCCAGGGGCAGACGAAACGGTAATTGAAAATCATAGCAAACGGCAGGTTATTTTGCCGTTTGCTATATAAAGCGCAGAGCTGAATAAAGTACATAATAATGTTCAGGAAAAGAGCGGACCTTTTGTGTGACAGAGGTCATCGAGAGCTGGCTTTTCTGAGCGTCGTTTTGCTGTGCGTTTTAATTTACATATTTTGTAAAGGAGAAGTAATTTGTGGCAACTAAAGAAAAGTTAAAAATCATTGCTCTTGGCGGTTTGAATGAGATAGGAAAGAATATGTATGTCTATGAGTACGGCAGTGACATACTTGTGGTGGACTGCGGCATTGGCTTTCCGGATGATGATATGTATGGCGTGGACTCTGTGATACCGGATATAACGTATCTCGTGAAAAATAAGGAGCGGGTACGCGCAATAATTCTGACGCATGGTCATGAGGATCATATAGGTGCGATGCCGTTTGTGATGGATGAACTGATGCAGGTGCCGGTTTATACAACACCGCTGACAGCGGCGCTGGTGAATATCAAGCTCACGGAACACGGTACTGCCGATAAGGTTCACATGAACTGTGTGCATGCCGGAGAGACTGTGAAGGTAGGATGCTTTAAAGTGGAGTTTATCCATGTAAACCACTCCATCCCGGACGCCGTGGCGCTGGCAATAAAGACGCCGGTTGGGACAGTCATACACACCGGCGACTATAAGATAGATACTACCCCAATTGACGGTGGAATGATAGATCTGGCCAGGTTTGGCGAGTTGGGTAAGAGGGGAGTAATCGCACTGGTCACAGACTCAACAAATGTCGAGAATCCCGGCTACAGTTTATCTGAGAGCGTAGTTGCGGAAAACTTTGAAAATCAGTTTAAGGACTGCCATGAGAGGATAATAGTTACCACATTCGCCTCCAATGTCCACCGCCTCCAGCAGGTGATAAACTGCGCCAGGAAATACGGACGCAAGGTATCTGTCACGGGGCGGAGCATGGAGAACGTACTGCGGGTGGCGAACGAGCTGGGCTATATGGATATCCCTGCGGGACTTCTGGTGGATATAAATCAGGTGAAGAGTCTGCCTAAGGAGAAGGTGGTCATAATCACCACAGGCAGCCAGGGTGAGGAGATGAGCGCTCTTCACCGCATGGCGTTTTCCGAGCATCGCCAGGTAGAGATAGGCGCAGGTGATAAGATAATCATATCCGCATCCGCCATACCTGGGAACGAAAACTCCATAAGCGCGGTAATAAATGAGCTCTTCCGCAAGGGAGCAACTGTGGTATACGAGCGGCGCGCGCTGCTGCATGCCTCCGGCCACGCCTGTCGGGAGGAGCTGAAGATGATGCTGGCACTGACAAAGCCCCGCTTCTTTGTCCCTGTTCACGGCGAATACCGTCACCTGAAGCTCCACGCTGAGCTGGCAAAATCCATGGGTATTCCACCGCAGAACGTAGTCATAAGCGAAGTGGGGCGTGTTATAGAGCTGGGAGGCAGGTCTATCAAACTGACCGGAACAGTTCCGTCAGGAATAGTCTTTGTGGACGGGACCAGTGTTGGTGATGTAGGCAGTGTAGTTTTGCGGGACAGAAAGCACCTGGCCCAGGATGGAATGCTGGTGGTAGTTGTCAGCCTTTCCAGTGAGGATGGCAGTGTCGTCTCCGGGCCTGATATCATAACGCGTGGTTTTGTTTATGTGAAGGAAGCGGAGGAGCTTCTGAAGGATCTGAAGGATGTAACCATGGATGCGCTCTCTTTGTGCAGCAGCCGCCGGATAACAGACTGGACATCAATGAAAAGTGTCCTCAAGTCCAGACTCTCTGACTACCTTTATAAGAAGACAAAGAGAAACCCCATGATACTGCCGGTAATCATGGAGGTTTGAGATAATGAATATTCAGATCTTTGGAAAATCCAAATGCTTTGACACAAAGAAAGCAGAGCGCTGGTTCAAGGAACGGAGAATAAAATTTCAGTCTGTTGATCTGCTGCGTTACGGGATGAGCCGAGGTGAGTTTGAGAGTGTCCGCCGTGCAGTAGGTCTTGAGGCAATGCTTGACGAGAAAGCGCAAGGTGCGGAGATCGTGCGTTACCTGGCTCATGATGAGGACAAGGCAGGCAAGCTGCTGGAGGAGCCGGGGCTGTTAAAGACACCGATTGTGAGAAATGGCCGGGAGGCTACAGTCGGTTACCGCCCTGACATCTGGCAGACCTGGGAATGATTGAAATACCGCTGATTACAGTAAACGACAAGGGCAAGGCCTTTGTCGTTTACTAATTTCTGCGCTTACTATTATTCTGAGCTTCCTTAACAATCCGGGAACAGATTCCGAAAACCGTTCAGCTGTTTTTGAGAGCTTCAATGCACTTCCTGCAGACATTTTTTCCATGGAACAGCGTCACATCCCTGGTTCTGCCGCAGAAGATGCAGGATGCCTCGTATTTTTTCAAGATGATAGCGTCGTCGTTTACATAGATCTCCACGGGGTCGCGCTCCTCAATACCCAGAGTGCGCCTCAGCTCAATGGGGATGACAATGCGTCCCAGCTCATCAACCTTCCTAACGATGCCTGTTGCCTTCACACTGTTAGCTCTGTATGACATGGACAGCGCCATATCATACCCTTTCATAAAATTTACGCTCACTTTTGGAAAAACGCATGAAAAGCCGCAGGAGCGTAGCGACTGAGACTTTTTTCATGAGCGGCGCACCCGCGCCGCCGGGTTATGGTATACTTCTAACAGTACCGTGGGCTTTTGGTATTAGTCTATTGTATGATGGCCCGAAGGAGCACAAAGTCACAGGATCGATTCTGAATGCTTGTGGCTTGATAAGGAAGTATACATCCGATCTTCTAGGTCACGCAAATCTGTAATGCAACTATCTGCGCCTTTCTCCCATTGACTTTTCGTAGTTGGACTCCTCACGTACAATCTGCCATGTATTGTAACATATTCTCAAATATTGTCAATGACCGTCGATATTATTTTTTCTATTTTCACGTAATCGAGCTTATACTGGAAGGGGAAGGAGGCTGAACAGTTGGCGTTGTCGTATATATGGTGTGGCATCATGGTGCTGTCTGTGCTCTATGGGTCTTTTACGGGCAGAATAGATGCGATGAGTACCGCGGCAGTGGAAGGGGCAGGAAGCGCGGTGGAGTTGTGTATAGGGATTGCAGGGGCCATGTGTTTCTG
>CAYPMJ010000085.1:0-8586 GCA_964411785.1 uncultured Oscillospiraceae bacterium | reverse complement strand
GAAAATGCATCGGAGCAGACAGATTCAATATTGGCATAACCCATAAGATGCCAAAGCCCGTTATCGGGGCCGTAAGGCTGTCAAAGCTGGGCTCTTATCATCCCCGGATCAAAATTAAAGGGCCTCCCTTAAGCGATGAAGGCATCGCTTAAGGGAGGCCCCTTTAAGAGCTTCTTTGTTTTTATCCTGCAAAAGATGACCGTGACCCGGGAAACACAGCCGTATCAGGCCAGCTGCAGCTGATAAAGCTTCTTGTAGATCCCGTTTTTTTCAAGCAGCTCCTGATGGGTTCCGGACTCGCGTATTCTGCCCTTGTGCATGACGATTATCTTGTCGGCGTGCTGTATGGTGCTGAGCCGGTGCGCAACCATAATTGTTGTTCTCCCCTGCATCAGGCGTTCCAGCGCCTCCTGTATCCACATCTCTGTCTCAGTGTCAATGTTGGCAGTGGCCTCGTCCAGGATAAGAATGGTCGGGTCAAAGGCCAGAGTCCTTGCGAAGCTGAGAAGCTGTCGCTGACCGGCGGAGAAGGTGGAGCCGCGCTCCGAGACCTTTTCATCGTACTGATGAGGGAGGCGTTCAATAAACCTAGCGGCGTTCACATACCTGGCGGCAGCCACCACAGCCTCATCAGAGATATCCTCATTTCTGAGGCGGATGTTGCTTCTTATGTCGCCGGTGAAGATGAACACATCCTGCTGAACCTGCCCTATGGCGGAGCGTATCTGATCGCGGGTGAGGTCCCGGATGTTTACGCCGTCAATGAGTATTTCTCCCTTCTGGATGTCGTAGTAGCGTCCGATGAGGTTCAAAATGGAGGACTTTCCCGCGCCTGTAGCTCCGACGAATGCCACACGCTGGCCAGGCTCAATAGTGAAGCTCACATCCTTCAGCACATAGTTTTCGTCTGAGTAGGCAAACCAGACATGGCGGAACTCTATGCGTCCCTTCACCTCCGGAAGAACCACAGGCTTTTCCGGGTCCTTCACCATGGGCTCCTCGTCCAGCAGTGTAAAGATCTTCTCCGCTGAGGCCACAGCGGACTGGATGGTTGTGAACTGTTCCGCCAGCTCCTGTATGGGCTCAAAGAAGGAGCGGATATACTGTAAAAATATATACAGGGTCCCCATGGTGATGGCGCCCGTCAGCACACCGCGGCTCCCGGCCAGAATCACTATCACCAGCGCAAGCGTGGACAGCACATTGGTAATGGGCCGGAAAACAGCGCTCACCATCATCTCGCGTTTGTTTGCGCTGAACAGCTCGTCGTTCTTCTGATAAAACTCCTGGTACTTCTCCTTCTCGCGATTGAATATCTGTATAACCTTCATACCGGAGATATTCTCAGAGAGAAACGTGTTAAGAGCCGTCACCTTCGTCTTCACCACATGATGCACCTTGTGCGCCACATTCTGAAATACAAGTGTAAGTACAAAGACCACCGGCAGCAGCAGAAATGACCAGAGCGCCATCTTTACGTTCAGCACCAGCATCACCACAGCCAGCCCCACGATCTTCATCACATTCTTGAACAGCGTCACCAGTGTATAGGAGTAGAGCTCGTTCATGTTCTCCACATCGTTTGTTATTCTTGTGACGAGCTTTCCAACCGGCGTCACATCAAAAAACCGCATGGACAGCGTCTCAATGTGAGTGAATATCTCGTTTCTCATCTGATAGATAATCTTCTGTCCGGTCTTCTGAATGAGGACGTACTGGATCCGGTCACAGAAATAGTACAGTATCAGCACGCCAACATACTTGGCCGCTGCAATCAGAATACCATGGAACCGCTCCTCCGCCCGTTCGCCAGGTTCAAAGCCGCCTGTCACAGCCCCGTTAACCTCGTCGGTCTCGCCGGTGATGTACCTGTCGATTGCGTCGCCGATGAGGACCGGCTTATAAAGCTCCAGCGCTGTGATAGCCGCCAGGAGCAGCACGCAGATGGCAAAGGTTGCTATGTAGGGCCTTGCGTAGGAGAGCATGCGCGGAACTGCTCTTCCGTTGTAGTGGACGTCGGAGGGTGCATTCTCTCTCTTTTTCATTCTGCTCCTTCCTCCTGAAGCTGTTTTTCAAGCTGCTGTTTCTCAAATATGCTGCGGTATATTCCGCCCAGCGCCATAAGCTCCTCATGTGTGCCATACTCCGCTGCGCGCCCGTCATCCAGCACGAGGATGTGATCCGCGTCCTGAATGGTGGAGATGCGGTGCGCGATGATTATGGTAGTCTTCCCGTTTCGGTTTTCCCGCAGATTCTCAAGGATCTGTTCCTCCGTGTCAGTGTCCACAGCCGAGAGCGCGTCATCCAGGATCAGAATCGGCGCATCCTTCAGCAGGGCTCTCGCTATGGCGCTGCGCTGCTTCTGTCCGCCTGAGAGCGTTACGCCCCGCTCCCCGACCACTGTGTCATACCCGGAGGGGAACTCCATGATGTTGTCGTGGATACATGCGTTCTTTGCGGCTCTGCGGATGGCCTCGCGGTCCTTTTCAACGATTCCGAAGGCGATGTTGTTCTCCAATGTGTCGGAGAAGAGAAAGCTGTCCTGTGGCACATAGGCGATGTCCCGGCGCAGCACCTCCAGGGGTATTTCATATATGGAGTGGCCGTCAAATCGTATACTGTCGGATTTGGTGTTGTACATCCTCACCATAAGGTTTGCCAGTGTGGACTTCCCGCTCCCGGTGCGCCCTATGACGGCCAGCGTCTCACCCTTGCCGACCTTGACGTCAATACCATCCAGAACCTCCACGTCCTCCTGATCCGGGTAGGCGAAGGACAGATTGTGGAACTCCACCTCTCCGTCAAGCGCCAGGATGTTCCTGACATCGTCCGTGTTCACAATGTCGGGCTGTTCCTCCATGATAATGCGGATGCGTCTTACGGAGGCGAAGCCCTGGGATATCTGCGTGATGCAGTTTCCGGCGGCGATCATCGGCCACACAAGCATCCCGATGTATGTATTGAAGGCGATGAACTGCCCCAGAGTGATAGTCCCGTCTATTGCAAGCTTTCCGCCGTACAGCAATGTGAGCAGCCCTGAAAAGCCGATAACGAAATCAAGAACAGGGAAATACAGTGCTTCCAGCTTCACTACTGCCATATTCTTGTCCTGGTTGTCCTGGTTGACCTTCATAAAGGCATAGAGCTCCCGGCGTTCCTGGACAAAGGCCTTGATGACCCTGATGCCGGAAATTGCCTCCTGAACCTGGTCTGTCAGATCTGAGAACGCCTCCTGCTTTGCAAGGAAGCGCTTATGCATGGCCTTGCCGAAGAGGCAGTCGCCCACGATAATGAGTGTCATCGGCAGAGCAGCCACAAGCGTCAGCCTGACGCTGACATAGCGGGTCATTTTCCAGAGCACCATCACCAGCATGACGCTCGCGTCAAAGGCTGTCACCACAGCAGGGCCGAGAAGTGAACGAACAGTGTTCAGGTCGTTTGTGAAGTGAGCCATGAGGTCGCCGGTTTTGTGCTCGTTGAAGTATCTGAGGGACAGAAGCTCCAGGTGCTGAAACATATCGTTTCTTATGTCGCGCTCAATTGACCTCGAGCTGCCGAACAGGAAGAAGCGCCACAGGAAACGTCCAAGGGCGATGGCGACCCCCATAAGCGCTATACGCAGCGCCAGAGCGGCGACGTCGGACATTCCCATGGTCCCGCTCTCCAGTCCATCTGTAATCTCGCCGGTGTACTGGGGAATGTATACGTTCAGCAGGTCAACCACAAAGAGGGACGCAAGCCCCAGAAGATATGCCCACCAGTATTTTTTAAGGTACACGCTCAGTAATTTTATTTCTTTCATCTCGACCTCCTTAAGGCAGCTGGGAAACAATGCCTGTGTATATTATTACAGTTTTCTGCCATAGTCAAGGGGGAACGCAGAAAAGTTCTTAAATTGACAGAAGAAGTGCGGATACGACAAAAAAAGTTATTGACAATTTTTTCCAGTTGCGGTATACTCTGTATACAGCTTATCCGATTGCCCCGGCATAAAGCTGGGTGAGAGGAAGCTCATATCTTTATCCCACAACCCTAAATTAGCGGCCTGAAAATCAGGCCGCATTTCTTTTATAAGCTTAAAAACTGATTTTTCATGCTTCCTGTTCTGAACACGGTCTGCTCTGCTTGCAAAAGCGGAAAAGAAAGAGTATACTATGGGAGGAAAAAAGGAGGAAACTGTGGTATCATGGTAATTTCATACGAAGGGACAAAGCGGTTCAGCGAGGATGATTATTGTGGAGGAAGCATATTGCCGTCGGCACTTATGAGGGCGTTTCAGTGGATTGCCGGTGAGCACGTGGAGAGCACCGGGAACGGAGTTGAGGCGCTGAAGAGCCGCGGGCTTGTATGGGTACTGACAGGATTACATTATCTTATTCTAAGTGAGCCATGCCCGGGACAGGACTATACGCTGTCAACCTATCCCAGGCCGAACGGTTCCCGGCTGTACGACAGGGATTTTTATATCACCGAAGGGGACAGGACACTGGTGAAGGCCACAAGTCAATGGTGTCTTATGAATTACCTGACGCGCAGAATTGAGCAGGTGGAGTTAGGTTATGACGGGGAGTTTCGCACAGATGCGCCCTTTCCGGAGAAGCTGCAGCGTCTGCGTCCGCGGGAGCTTCCAAAGTCGGGGAGCTACACAGTGCAGACATCGGACCTTGACAGCAACGACCACATGAATAACTGCCGCTATGCAGACATAGCTGTTGCGGAGCTTGGCAACCCCGGCGTTAAGGAGCTGACAGTTACTTTTGCCAGGGAGGCACGGCTCGGGGACACATTGGAGCTTAGCGTGTCGGAGGACCACACTGCAGTCGCCGGAACTAAACCGGATGGCACTCTCATCTTCGCGCTGAAGGTGGCAATGTGAATGGAAATCTGTTCTCCTGATAAACATGGGGATGCAGCCAGGAGGCTGCATCCCCTTAAATAATCTCAGCGTCTTCCGGCGCCGCCACCGCCGGCGTGACCGCCGCCGCCGTGGAAGCTGCCTCCGGAGTGGCCCCCGCTAAAGCCGCCGGAGCTCCTGCCTGAGCGGCCAGCGCCTCCGCCGCCGGCATGGCCTCCCATGCCGCTGCCTCTGGGTGACCCGAAGCTGCCGCCGGAGCGGCCACCACCCCCAAAGCCGCCGGGACCGCCGGGGCCGCCGGGACCGCCACGGCCTCCGGGCCCCCGCGGGCCGCCGCCCCAAAAGCCGCCAGGGCGGTGGTGCGGCCCACCAAACATATACCAGAAATGGTACCTCGGAATCGGCAGACCCAGCCCCAGATAGTACATTCTGTACCGTCTTCGGTCGCGCAGTACCAGCCACACGATAACAACCAGTATGATAATAAGGAAGATGTTCCGCAGAAGGAACGCGAGAATCACGGTCCCGATTCCCACAGCTGCCTCCGTCCCATGGCCCGAGGAGGACGAGCCGCTGCTCAGAGTCACATCAAATTCATCCTCATACCAGTCACAGATCTTGGAGACAAGCTTTGTCACGGCCTTGTCATACTTGCCGTCGTCGAAATCGTCCCAGAAGTATTTGTCCAGATATTTCTCCGCCACGGCATCTGTAAAGCGGCTGTCGATCTCGCTGCCCGTGGCCAGCCAGCCGCGTCCCTCTGTGGGAGAGACAGCAAGCAGCATCCCCTTTCCTGAGACGTTCCAGTCATTGAAGAGCTGCACAGCATAGACGTCCGCATAGGTGTCGCCGAAATAGTTGATGAAAACAATAACGATCTGAGCGCCGACACTGTTTTCCAGGGCTACATTGGCGTCTATGACCTCCTGTATCGTGTCGGACGACAGAGAGCCTGTCTCGTCGTATACATAGAAGTCCTCGGATGGCTCCAGCGCGAAGGCGTCAGTGGGCAGCGCACAGAGCAGTGCCAGCGTAAGGAAAACGGGGAGAATTTTTTTCATTGTGTCCCTCCAAAGCTCTCCGGCGGGTCTATGGAAAACACGTCTGCAATGAGATTAGCCGGGAAACGTCCAAGCACCTGCGTGGTGAAGTCGGATACGGAGCTATTGTAGTTTGCGGCTTCAAGGGAGATGCTCCCCTCGGCCAGCTCAAAAAGCTCAAGGTAATATGACCACTCCTCCTGGTCGCTTTCGGAGAGCTTGCCATCCAGCGCTGATGAGAGGGCCTCCACAGCAGCACACATCTCGGCGTTAGCTGTGTACTTCTCGCCCGGCGTCTTCGCGTTCATGAGGGCTGTCCTGGCGCTGTCCAGAGCCCCCGCCTCAGATGGCGCAGCCGTATTTCCGGTCGACACAAGCCCCAGCGCGTGGCGCTGCACACTGTCCAGCAGCGTGTCCAGGCCCTTCGACGTGTAGACAGAGCCGCTGTTTTCAATCTCAACCCCGTCGCTGACCCCCGCCTCGACCTTCCGCACAGCCCGACTCAGGCTCACATTCATCCCGACAGGAGTCATGAGCAGCACCGAGGCGACCAACACAACCAGCGCAATTTTTCTGTCATTTAACCTTTTCAGAATATTCATAGGCGTTACCTGTTAAGTTCCAGCAGCTTTTTCCTGAGGTCAGACTCGATCTTGCCAAGCTCGCTCTCCGCCTCACGGCGCTTCTGAGCGCCCTCCGCCTGGATGGAGCGAACCTCCTCCAGCGTCTCTATCAGAGACTGGTTTGTCTGTTTGAGCGTCTCAATGTCCACGATCCCGCGCTCAGACTCCCTGGCAATTTCAATCGTGCCCATCTTGAGCTGCTCTGAATTCTTCTTCAGCAGTTCATTTGTCATGTTGGTGACTTCCCGCTGTGCCTCCATCGCCTGCTGAGAGTGATGCTGTCCAAGTGCAAGAACCATCTGACTCTTCCACAGTGGGATGGTGTTCACAAGAGAGGTCTGAATCTTCTCAACCATCAACGTGTCGTTATTCTGAATCATGCGTATCTGCGGCGACATCTGCACAGAGATCATCCGCGTAAGCTCCAGGTCGTGTATCTTCTTGTCAAAGCGGCTTATCATGTTGGCGTAGTCGTTGGCGGCCTGGGCATCCTCAGGCAGACCGCTGGCCTCCGCTTTCTTCAGAAGCTCCTTAAGGTTGACCTCCTCGCACTCCTTGAGCTTCTTCTTACCGGCGAGGATGTACATTGTCAGCTCCTTGTAATAGGCCTGGTTCAGCTCATACATCTTGTCCAGCGTCGCAACATCCTTAAGGAGGGTGACCTGGTGCTTTTCAAGCATATCACATATCTTATCCACATTCACCTCCGCCTTGTCATACTGGGCCTTTAAGGAGGTGATGTTATTCTTGACCTTCCGCTTGAAGCCTAAAAACCCCTTCTTTTCTTCGCCATCGTAGTCAAATTCCTTGAGCTCCACAACGAGATCGGAGAGCATTCCGCCCACCTCACCCATGTCCTTTGTACGGACGTTGTTGAGGGTGGCGCCGGAAAACTCCGCGATATTCTTCTGTGAGGACGCGCCGTACTGTAAGATAGCGTTTGTATCTGTAATGTCAATCTTCTGTGCAAACTCGTCCACAGCCTTAAGCTCCGCTGGTGAAAGCTGACTCTCCTCGTACTGTGTGGCGGAAGCTGCCGGCTGATCCTGAATCTCCGCTGCAGCGGCAGCTGCGGAAGGCGCAGCCGGGGCGGCGTCAAATGACAGAGTCGGAATGTACTGGCTTGAAGTATCAGACATGGCTTTTAATTCCTTTCTATTTTACTCAAACTATATTTGCTTGCTAGAAGTCTTTTCCTGAGAGTCCCTCACGCTTGAGCATGGACTCCAGAACCGTGATATCCGTCTCAATGTCCAGGGCCTGGTTTGCAAAGAGAGCGTCCAGCTGTTTTCGATAGCTTTGCACGGTGGTGTCCAGAATATCCTCTATGCGCTGCATTGTTCCCGTTATATTGTCTCCGCTGACATTCTGAGAGGCCATCCTGTCATATGCGTTGAGAAGCTTCATGGTGGTAGGCAGATAGTAGGATGCGAATCGCCTTACCTGGGGGATGTCCTCAGGATCTTCAATGATATCCTTGAAAATCTTGTCCACAAGGTCAATAAGCTCATCTATTTTCCCGCAGACCTGCGGATTGCGGATAGAGCTCCGCAGACGTCTGAGCTCCTCAACCGCGGCCTCACCCTCCCTGAGAAGCGCATCCGTCTCCTCATCGCCGGTGGTGACCGGCTCAGGCGGGACCTCAACCGTCTCAGTCCTGCCCGGAAAGAGCTTTTTAAGCACTGCGTAGGACACCGCGCCGACGCCAATCAGAATGCAGAAATCCGACAGCCTGTAGAGCGGGAAAATAAGACAGTACAGCGCCCAGATAAGCGCTGTCCCATAGATCGGGATGACCGACGGTTTTTTTATGGTTTTCATAGTGCCTCCCTCAGAGTCTGAGCTTTACAGTCCCTTGGGATATTGTATAATTTTATTGGGATAAAGTCAAGGAATTCCTTATGTGTTTTTGTGTCTTAAGTTTAAAAATTTGATTAATATGTCTTGACAAATGAGATTCGTGTGGTATAATACGTCATGCTTCTGGGTTCGCTCTCAAGAAGCGAACCTCGATGAAGCGGGATTGTGTAAAGGTAGCACAGCGGACTCTGACTCCGTATGTGAGGGT
>CAYPMJ010000084.1:0-8723 GCA_964411785.1 uncultured Oscillospiraceae bacterium | reverse complement strand
GGACCATCTATGTGACCGACCTTACCGCGGGGGATGAGCATCCTCTTGCTGCGGGAAATGAGAAGGGTGCGGAAATAAAGATCACCCTCGCGGTACCGGCGGAAGAGAATGAGCCGTCGACAACGGCGGACGATGACGAGAAAACCCCCACATGGTACTGCTACTATGTTGAGGTGCTGAAGGGCGAAGGGACAACAACGTACGTCGTAAAGCAGCTTATGGCGACGAGCGTCACTGCGGCGGACCAGAATAACGAGAATGTTTCGGCGAGTGATGACGGCAAGACCTTCACATTCACCACCGACCACCTCTCTGCGTACCTTGTGACCGGCACCGAGATGACCTACGGCGTGACGATAGTGACGCCGACAAACGGGACAATCACGGTTACGAAGGTGACTGAGGAGAGCAGCAACGGCGAAGGAAGCACCGGCGGCGACACCGGAACGGGGAACACGGCAACTGTTGCGGACGAGGAAGTGTCCACCGACGACAGCAACACCACCGTGAGTAACGGCGATGCTGTGGAAGCTGACACGACGCTTAAGGTCGAGATTGAGGCGAACGATAATTACGCTGTGGCCGGAGTTACTGTGACGAAGGACGGCCTTACGGGCGAAGATGCGAAGGTGGAGGTCACTGCCAATGAGAACGACGGATACACCTTTACAATGCCAGCTAACGGCGTTACGATCAAAGCTCAGATTTACCCCACTGTGACGGTGGCAACGAGTCCGGAGAACACCGGGAGCACCGAGAACAGCGGGAGCACAACAGCGCCCGGGACAGTGACCGCGACGATGGGAGAAAACAGCACAGCCATCGTGAGCGGGACCACCCCAGTTGAACCGGGGACCAAGGTTACCGTGACGCTGGGAGCTGCTGAAGGGTATCTTGTGACCGACGTTACTGTTGTGGACGGCTCAGATACCACGATAGAGACAACTGAGGGCGAGAACAACACCTGGACATTTGAGATGCCCGAGACGCCTGTGACCGTTACGGGGAACTTTAGGGAAAAGAATGAGCACACTGTGACGTTCACGAGCGAGGTGAAGGACGAGGACGGCACAAAGCAGGGCACTGTTTCGGTGAGTGTTGACAATGTTTCTGAGGACACCACAAGTGGCTCGGGGAACGACACCGATACATCCGGCACCAGCACCTTGAGCGTCACCGAGGGGGACACAGTTACCGTGACTGCGACGCCGGAAAATGACTACAAGGTCGGGACGGTTACGGTTACGGGGACCACCGGCGACGTTGACGTTACCGCGGGCGACGGTGAGTACACGTTCACCATGCCCGGGGTGAACGTGACGGTTGAGGTGACGTTCGTTGAGAAGACAAAGTATGTTATATACAATGTTAACGGAACGAGCGCGTGGACCGGCGGGAGTCTGACGGTCAAAGTCGGTGAGACGGAAGTTGATACCACGGTAGGTGAAATCACGACCACCGGCACGGACAAGGACGGAAATGAAGTGACGAGCTCCTACGAAGTGACCGGCTACTGGATCACCGAGGGTGCGAAAGTTACGCTGACCGTGACGACGGAAGACGGCTATGAGCTTAAGTCTCTCTCGGCGGGGAGCAATGTGAAGCTTTCCGAGGGGAAGACGGAGGAAGGCAGCACAGGGACCACCTACACCTTCACGATGCCGGGCGCGAACGTGACGCTCTCCGGTACGTTTGTGAAGACGGAGGTTACGCTGAAGATTGAGAGCACCGGCGGGTCGGTTACGGCGTACACTGTGTCGGAGACGACGGACGAGAATGGGGATAAGACCACGAGCCAGACAACTGTCACCAGCGGCACTACCGTTCCTCAGGGGACTAAGGTGTACTTTACGGTGACCCCGGATACGGGCAAGCGCATCAAGAGCTTTACGTACTCGTACACGGAAACGAAGACTACGACGGACGACGAGGGGAACGAGACAAAGACTGAAACCCCCTACTCGGCCAACGTGATGACAGAGACGGGGGCTAACAACACCACCGTTTACTACATCTCCATGCCCGCGTATGAGACAACCGTGACGGCGGAGTTCGAGGAGATCCCGACGCTGGAGTTTTCAGAAATTGAGAGCTACGAGGGCAACCTGCTGGGCACTGGTGACTCAAAGGAAGTCAAGCTTGCAGACCTCGGTGACTTCACCATTGAGACGAAGACAGATGAGGATGGCAAGACCACCGTTTGCGTTACCGGTACGGCAAACTATATTTCCGACTGGAGCGCATTTAATGGGTCGGTTACGGCTGAGCAGAACGGCCACTATCTGCCCATTGCAGTGACGAAGACGGGAAGCACTGAGTCGTTTACCGTTACGAACGCAAGCAGTGGGTCGGAGAATGGGAAAGTACATAACTTTGACCAGAATGAGGACACTAAGTACCTTGTGATCTGGCTTGACGGAGATAGAACAGGGAACGAGCAGCTCTCCCCGAGCAAGATTCTCGTGACGGTGGGAGAGAGCACAACCTACACCATTGACTTCTCCGGTCTCCTGCTGCTGCCGAAGCCGGATGAGGGCGTGGAAGTTAATACTGTTACAGACAGCAATGGAACTGAGTATGTGCGTGGATTGAATGGCGACAACGAAGTCTGGATCCCGGAGGACACTGAGGGCCTTGGCAGCATGAAGGTGGTTATTGCGCCGAAGAGCGAGGAGATAAACAACTTTGCTGACGGCACCACCGATACAGTGAAGGAGCTTGTCAACAGCGGCACGAAGGTTGAGGTCAAGATTGTCAAAGTTGACGCGGATGGGAAAGAAGTTGAGCAGTTCACCGGTGATGAGGCGCTTGATGGTGCTAACCTCACCATCACCATCGGAGGACTTACCAAGGGCAGCACGTACTACATCTTCGGCGTTACGTCCGAGGGTAAGGTCAGCTACTATGGGTACAAGACGCTGACTGATGGAACAAGCATCCAGTTTAAGACCTCGCACCTCACCGTCTTCTCCGCAGTGGAGAAGGTGACAGGAGGTACGGACGACAACGCAAGCGCGATTGCTGCTGCGATTGCTTCGGAGAGTGTTACGATCGAAGAGGGAACAGGACTTTCTCAGGACGCTGATCTCTCGGGCGTGAAGAGCACTATCGAGGGGCTGACTTTCACGTACACTGAGGCTGAGGCGAATGACTTAAGCTCTGTGATGACAAAAATCGTGGCGCAGATTAACAGTGCGCTTGAGGATGCTGGGCTTGACTACAGCCTTGATCAGAGTGCAATCCACTTTACGTCGTTTACGCCGGCTGCTGCTGGGGTTGACGGGAGCTTTACGTTCACCGTGAGCCTTGCGTCTGACATGTCGAGTGATACGACGAAGGCGCTTTCAGGTACCATCACAGCAACGGCAGTTACTGAGTATACAGTGACCTTCGATGCGCAGGGTGGATCTAATGTGGCAAGTCTTACGACAGTTGGCGGAAAGCTCTCTGTTCTGCCGGCGGCGTACAAAGATGGATATACCTTCTTGGGCTGGTATCTGGCAGACGGAACGACGGCTGTGACGACTGCGACACAGTATACTGCCGACACGACGCTTTACGCGCATTGGGCTGAGGCGACAACGACCACCACAACGATTATCTCCGGAGGCACGGTGTCAAGTGGGTACACCATGGTCATAGGTGTCGACGGCGGTGAAGTGACTGTTGTGGCTGCGGGGACCGATGCCGGATCTAAGGTTACGCTTACCGTAGCTGCCAAAGAGGGCTATGAGCTGTCGGCTCTTACAGTGACGGACGCTGCGGGGAACGAGCTTGAGCTTACGAAGGTGAGCGATACGCAGTTCTCCTTCCTTATGCCCTCCGGGAACTTCGTTGTAAGTCCGGTGTTTGCTGAGGTTGAGGCGCCTGTTAACCCGTTTGAGGATGTGAAAGAGGGCGCGTTCTACTATGACGCTGTTCTCTGGGCTGCGAACAATGGAATTGCCAACGGCCTTACCGACACGACCTTTGGCCCGGACGAGACCTGCACCCGCGGGCAGTTTGTCACCTTCCTCTGGAGGGCGGCCGGCTCACCTGTGGTTGAGGTTGAGAACCCGTTCACTGACGTTGAGGAGGGTGCGTTCTATTATGACGCAGTTCTCTGGGCAGTCAAGACGGGTGTGACTACCGGCGTTACGTCGACCGTTTTTGCACCGAACGATAAGGTCGCGCGCTGCCAGGCCGCCACATTCCTCTACCGCTATGCAGGCTCCCCGGCTGTGGACGCTGAGAGCAGCTTTGAGGACGTTGTAGAGGGGTCCTTCTACGAGGCAGCTGTCATCTGGGCTGAGAGCACTGGCGTGACGAACGGCGTTTCGTCTACGAGCTTTGCTCCTCTTGACGACTGCACCCGCGGTCAGGTTGTTACCTTCCTGTACCGCCTCTTCACAGCGGTGAAGTAAGAAGCTTAAAGCTTTCTGCTGCGGTGCAGCCCCATTATGGGGCTGCACCGTCCTTTTTAACGGTGTCCGGGAGATTTTTTCCGGGGACTTAAGTTAAGTTAGTGCAGTTTTCTAAAGAAGAGACGAGGGGGTTAAGGCGCGATTTAAAAAAAGCGGTTAATGATGATTTGCTCTTGACAAGGGCGGATAGAAAGGGTATAATGTGTATCGTCAGCGCGGCTTTAGCTCATCTGGTAGAGCGCCACCTTGCCAAGGTGGAGGTAGCGAGTTCGAGCCTCGTAAGCCGCTCCAAAGATAATCCTGTCCGGTAGGGACAGGATTTATTTTTAGGTGGAGGAGACTTATGGAAGAAAACGTAGTTGGCGCCGGGGACGGCGTATTAAGCTCGGTCGGCGACGCGCTTGACGGCGCCGGGGATTTTTTAAGCTCCGCGGGGAGTGCGCTTGGCGCGGCCTCAGACGCTGTTGACAGCGTCACTGAGAGGACGACGGAGATTGTGGGCACGGCGGAGGACATCATATCGGACGTTGAGGAGCACTTCTCCATAGCTCCCGGGATCGTGCCCGTGGCGCTCATAGCGATCGCAGTACTGCTCTTCTCAAAGCCGCTAAGATGGGTTATTAAGATCCTGGTTAACACAGTCGTGGGACTTACGGCGCTCTGGCTCATAAGCCGCTTCGGGTACATGCTGGGGGTGACGTTAGAGCTCACCACGGCAAACGCGCTCATATCGGCGGTCTTCGGTGTGCCGGGCGTGGCGGTGCTATTTGCCATAGAGTGGCTGGGACTTTAAGATGGGGGTGAGGCGGGCCCTCATAACGGGCGCATCAAGGGGCATAGGCGCGGCCTCGGCAAGAGCCCTTGCAAGGGACGGCTATTGCGTTTTAATAAACTGCCTTGAGCACGTAAGCGAGGGCGAGGCTCTGGCAAGGGAGCTTGGGGGGACGGTGCTGCCCTTTGATGTATCGGACGCTGCAGCTGCAGATGAGGCGATGAAGAGGGCAGGCGCGGTGGACGTTCTTGTGGCAAACGCGGGAATAGCGCTTCAAGGCCTTCTCACCGACACAACGACGGACGAGTGGCGGAGGATCTTCGCTGTCAACGTGGAGGGTGTATTTAACGTCTGCCGCAGGGCGATCCCGCACATGGTGCGGGAAAAGTGGGGGAGGATAATAGTCGTGTCCTCCATGTGGGGCATAAGGGGCGCCTCCTGCGAGGTGGCCTACTCGGCCTCAAAAGCCGCCCTCATCGGCTTTTCAAAGGCCCTTGCAAAGGAGCTGGGCCCCTCCGGCATAACGGTAAACTGCGTGGCCCCCGGCGTCATTGACACGGATATGAACAAGGCCCTTGAGGCGTCGGTACTTGAAGAGCTCATAGAGGATACGCCTCTTATGCGCCTTGGGGAGAGCAGGGATGTGGCCGAGCTCATCTCCTTTCTGGCCTCCGACAAGGCCTCCTTTATAACAGGCCAGGTAATAGCGGCAGACGGCGGCTTTTCGGTCTAGGGGGATGAAAGCTTAGCGTAAGGGCGGAAGCTGGGTGGCCTTGCTTATTTTGTTTTCGTGCCGGAACTCGTTGACAAAGGGCATAAAATCTGATATATTTTCATACGGCGGCAGCGCTGTCTTTAAGGGTTAAGGCGCGCTTTAGCCGCTCTTAGCGCAAAGCCGGCTTTAAGGCCAAAGCGCTTTGCAGGAAGGTTATTTCCGGGGTCTTCGCTTAAAGGTAGGCGGGGGCTTTGGTAAACTAGAAGGTTTTGGAGGAACGAATGACAATGGTTAAACTTACCATAAACGGGATCGCCGTGGAGGTCCCGGAGGGGAGCACGATCCTTGAGGCGGCGTTTGCGGCCGGGGTACGGATTCCCACGCTCTGCTATCTTAAGGACGTGAACGCCATAGGCGCATGCCGCATGTGTCTTTGCGAGGTGAAGGGCGCAAGGGCTCTGGCGGCGGCCTGTGTCTACCCGGTGACTGAGGGGATGGAGGTCCAGACCAACACCCCCGCTTTAAGGGAGAACAGGAAGAAGACGCTGGAGCTTCTGCTGTCAAATCACCGCATGGACTGCCTCAGCTGCGCCCGCAGCACGGACTGTGAGCTCCAGGCGCTGTGCCGGGAGTACGGCGTGGATCAGTACAGGTATGGCCGTCCCGACCTTGAGCCGGACATCGACGACTCCGCCGTTCACCTTGTGCGCGACAACTCAAAGTGCATCCTCTGCCGCAGGTGCGTTGCGGTGTGCAGGAAGAACCAGTTCACCGGCGTCATCGGCGCAAACGAGCGCGGCTATGACACCCGCATCTCCTCCCCGTTTGACATGAAGCTGGCCGAGACGTCCTGTGTAAACTGCGGACAGTGCGTCGCCGTCTGTCCCACAGGCGCGCTCATGGAGAAGGACGACACGGCAAAGGTCTGGGCCGCACTCTCAGACCCCGACAAGCACGTGGTTGTGGGCCCCGCGCCCTCCGTACGTGCGCAGCTGGGCGAGTGCTTCGGGCTGCCCGTGGGCACGAACGTTGAGGGGAAGATGATTGCTGCCCTTCGCCGGCTTGGCTTTGACAGGGTGTTCGACGTGGACACAGCAGCGGACCTCACCATAATGGAGGAGGGGACGGAGCTTTTAAGCCGCCTTAAAAACGGCGGGAAGCTGCCGATGATAACCTCCTGCTCCCCGGGGTGGGTGAAGTTCTGCGAGACGTACTACCCTGAGTTTACGGACAACCTCTCCACATGCAAGAGCCCCCAGGGGATGTTCGGGGCCATTGTGAAGAGCTATTACGCCGAGAAGTCGGGGATTGACCCTGAGAACATATGCGTCGTGTCCGTCATGCCCTGCACGGCTAAGAAATTTGAGGCGCAGCGCCCCGAGCTCGGGGTTGACGGGGTGCCCGACATAGATATCTCCATCACCACAAGGGAGCTTGCCAGCATGATAAAGCGCGCCGGCATCGACTTTAACGCCCTGCCGGACGAGGAGTGCGACCCCGTCTTCGGCATAGCAAGCGGCGCCGGGCACATATTCGGCGTCACGGGCGGCGTCATGGAGGCAGCACTCAGGACCGTATACGAGGTCGCCACAGGGCGCACCCTCGACCCGCCGGACTTCCACGAGGTCAGAGGCGTCGAGGCCATAAAGGAGGCGGAGTACGACCTTGACGGCACGAAGGTGAAGGTGGCGGTGACGTCGGGCCTTAATAACGCCGCGAAGCTCCTTGACATGGTGAGGTCCGGCGAGAAGGACTACACGTTCATAGAGGTCATGTGCTGCCCGGGAGGCTGCGTGAACGGAGGCGGACAGCCCCGCCAGCCGGCCTACGTGCGAAACAGTGTGGATCTCCGCGCCCTTCGGGCAAAGGCCCTGTACAGTGAGGACGAGGCCTCGACGTACCGCAAGAGCCATGAAAACCCCAACATAAAGGAGCTCTACTCAGATTATTTAGGCGAGTGCGGTGGACACAGAGCCCACGAGCTTCTGCACACGACGTACACGAAAAGAAGCGTCTACAGGTGATAAGCGTACATAATAGATGACTGTAAAGCCGGCAGAGAGGTTATCTTTGCCGGCCTTATTTTTCGGAATTTAAATTTATATTAGCAATTCTGGATTCATTTGCTTTTCCTTGCATAACTTGACTTTGGGGAATCTGAATACACGGCGTTTCCGCGGCAATGATATTACTGAAAACGCGAACGGCTGTTTTCAGAATGAAAAAGGAGATGCAGAAAAATGGCTAATAACTCAAGCAAGCTCAACGTCCCCGAGGCGCGGGAGGCTATGAACAGGTTCAAGATGGAGTCCGCCTCCGAGGTGGGCGTGAACCTGAAGCAGGGCTACAACGGCGACCTCACAAGCCGCCAGGCCGGCTCCGTGGGAGGACAGATGGTAAAAAAGATGATAGAGGCATATGAAAACGGCCTTAAGTAATCGCCCAAAGCTTAAAATGCACCAAAAAGGCGCACCGGTTTAATACGGTGCGCCTTTTAAGCTTGCGTTAAATTTTATTATTGCCCCGCCACCGGATTCATCCTCAGGCCTTTTATTACGGCTGTAACCGGTTTTACTCTTTAAGCCGGCTCAAAGTTCGTCCCAGGGATTATCGCCGGCTCTGTCGCAGTTTGAGGCCTTTTAAGGCGCATCGCCGGAAGCTTTATTTTCCTCCCGGGCAGTGCCGGCTGCGTCGGGTGTGCCGGCTGTGCCGGGTGCGCCGGGTGCGCCAACGGCTGTGCCGGGTGCGCCCTCGGGTGCGTCATCGGCTGCGCCGTCGGGGGACGGCTCAAAGCCTGGCTTATATACGGGTCTGAGGGTGTCGGGGTCAATGT
>CAYPMJ010000083.1:0-8863 GCA_964411785.1 uncultured Oscillospiraceae bacterium | reverse complement strand
CAAACTCAAAGAGATCCCTGTCCCAGCACCGTCCCACAAGCGCAACCTTGGTGTCGTTCGTAAAACCTTCTGTGCCGCGCACCTGGGCAACGACTTCCCGTAAGTACGCCACCGCCTGTTCCTGTGACTTGAACTGGATCAGATACTCTGAGTTTGAGAGGACCGTTCCAGTGAGCAGAACCAGGGCCGTGAAGGTCCCGATAATTCCACGGAGCATCTTCCCCCTGAGTCCCTGAAGTTCTGTTCTGTCCAGGATAATTGTTACAGCCAGTGGAGCGGCAACATTCCCATATATCATCAGAGAATGCACATTATCCGCGCCAAAGAGCCATGGCAGGTTACTTGCTGCCGGGAGCAGCGCGGCAAAAATCACAAACCCAAATGCCTGCAGCCACCGTCTTGAAGCCACAAGATGTGCCAGCGCCCAGATTGCACCTCCAGCGAGTATCACAGTCTGAACCACGTCTCCTAAACGCGCAAGATCCGTTCCATAAATACGGGTGTAAAACGTAAAGAAAGAACCATATGCCCCCTCCAGCTCACTTGGCAGCTGACTAAGTCTTGCGAAACCCATTGAGCTTATCCCCTGGTAGTCGGTGAGAGGTGTATTGAATACAAGGCAGACAAGCTTAGTAAAAAGCACGTATACGACCACCGACGTGAGGAGGTATCCCAACGCCCTGAGCGCGCGCAGAACAATCATCTTCGCCGTGAATTCCCCGCGGCAGCAGTCAAGCATCAGCAAAAGCAGAAGGCACGCCGCAGTTACGGCGAGATACGCCTGATAGCTCCCAAGTGACATGACGATGCACCCGCAGCCGAGAACAAAGCCCCAGATTCCATCCAGCCTTTGAAATACCCACACCGCAAGCACTGAGAGAAAAAGCGCCGTCGTGAGCGTAGGCATCACCCGGCAGTAGAAAAACATCGTCGTATTTGCCGGATGGGTGATAAATATTGCACCGGCTGCAGCCGCCACTATGGGTCTGTGGATCTCCAACACGTCCACCAGCAACGCCGCTGCAAGCGAAAGCAGCAGCAAATTCAAAAGGCCGTTCAGAACGGAAGTGTTCATAATATCCAGCTTCTGCCATATTATCCACATCCATCGCCCGTACACCACTCCGTTGCTTCCACCATAGGGCATACCAATATCATCGTGGTTTGTTATTCTGTTAAAAACAGCGAAACCATGCGCAGCAATGCCTACGGACAGCGATCCGAAAAATGCCCACAGCTTTATTTTTAGATTTTTCCTCAGCAGCTCCATGTACACCTTCCCTGATCCTTCCGATGTCCTTTCATGTTTTTTCATTATATCCGTCATCGCGCTTATTGTCAAGCCGCCATCCGCATGAATGCGCTTTCTCCCGGAAATGTGTCTTTTCACGTCACGCTCTGCAAAAATGTGCAGATTGAATCAGTGTATTTGGCTGCTTTGTGCATCAGTAAACTTAAGTCAGTGACAGATCTGCGGAATACCTTGACAAGAAGACGTTTTTCATGCATAATTGAACCATAGAGGTCAAGGAGGTATAAATAGTGAAGCAGAAGAGTCTTTTGAAGGAAAAGCTCATAGAGGCGATCTCCTCTGTGCTGCCCATCGCACTTATAGTATTTCTCCTCTGTCTCTTTTTTGTTCCTGTTGAGAGCGGCCTTCTGCTGTCATTCCTGGTGGGCACTGCTCTGGTTATAGTCGGGATGGGGTTATTTACTATAGGCGCAGAGCTGTCCATGACACAGATCGGCAGCGTCATCGGCGCAAAGCTCACGAGCTCCAGAAAGCTTTGGTTTATTATGCTGATGTCCCTCCTTCTTGGGACAATCATAACAGTTGCTGAGCCTGATTTGCAGGTGCTGGCTACCTATGTGCCTGATATTGACTCCGGCATGCTGATCGCATCTGTGTCGGTGGGTGTCGGTCTTCTCCTGGCCGTCGCAATGGTGCGTATTCTGCTGGGAATTCCTCTCCGCTGGCTCCTGCTGGCGCTTTACGGGATTGTTTTCATTCTGGCCGCCATTTCTGATCCCGGTATTCTCTCTGTGGCCTTTGACTCCGGCGGAGTCACAACCGGACCTATGACAGTACCCTTTATCATGTCCATGGGTGTCGGCGTTGCCTCCATTCGCAGCGATGAAAATGCTAAATCAGACAGCTTCGGACTGATCGCCCTTTGCTCTGTGGGACCTATCCTCGCAGTACTGCTTTTAGGCTTTTTCAATCAAGGCAGCACTGCAGCTCCGACGGCGGATGCGCCGGATCTGACGCTCTCAGTGGCTGTTGGCTGGAGCTATCTGAGCGGTCTCCCCCACTCCTTAGGTGAGGTAGCGCTGGCCATACTGCCTATCATGGCGTTCTTTCTGATATTTCAGATCGCCGCTTTGAAGCTGAAGCGTGAATCGCTCCTGTCGATACTCATCGGACTTGGTTTTACATATGTGGGACTTGTCCTTTTCCTCACAGGCGTCAATGTCGGTTTCTCCTCGCTTGGAACTGTGCTGGGCAACGTTCTTGTGGAACGCGGTTTCAGATGGCTTATCGTTCCACTTGGAATGGTGATGGGCTGGTTTATTATAAATGCTGAACCAGCAGTTCACGTACTTACAAAACAGGTCGCCGAACTCAGTGCAGGAGCTATAACAGAGGACTCCATGCGCCGGACACTATCCGTCGCTGTGTCGGCCGCTATGGGACTTGCAATGGTGCGGGTTCTGACAGGTGCTCCGATTCTCTGGTTTATGATAGCCGGATACGCTGTAGCCCTGGCTCTGGCCTTTGTCGTACCTCCAACCTTTACCGCCATTGCCTTTGACGCTGGCGGCGTCGCATCAGGTCCCATGACTGCGGCTTTCATGCTACCGTTCGCCATGGGTGTAGCCTCGGCCTCCGGTCGTAACATTATGACGGATGCCTTCGGACTTGTCTCTATGGTTGCAATGACGCCTCTCATCACCGTCCAGATCATGGGTGCGGTGACAACGCTCAGGTCACGCAGGACTGCCGTCCTCGAGGTGCTCAGCCGCTTCAGCGACGATGAGACTATTGAGCTTTGGGAAATAACAGAGACTTCCGCTGTCCTGGAATAGGAGGAGAAATGGAGCTTTATTATGTCATAACCGTGATGGACAGGGATCGTGCTCCCGCCTACCAGGATCTGTGCCGTGAGCTGCACCTCAATGTTGTTCTCACGAAGCTGGGGCGCGGCACCGCCACGAAATCACAGCTGTTGTTCAACAAACTCCGGGACACTGAGAAGGCTATTGTGACCGCAATTGTCACCGGCGATTCGCTGCGCCCCCTTATGCGAGGCGCTGAGAGGAAGCTTTGCATAGACATCCCCGGCAACGGTGTGATGATGGCAATACCTATGAAGAGCGTCAGCGGTGGGAAAAGTCTCGCTTTCCTCACCGAGGGCCAGAAATTGGGAGGGTCATGTCCAGCAATGAATTTTAAATACGAGCTTATTGTTGTCATACTGAATGAGGGCTTCGCCGACAGTGTCATGGATGCTGCCCGCGGTGCCGGAGCTACCGGGGGGACAATTCTGCACGCCAAGGGCACAGGCGGCCGTGGTTCCGGGCGGTTCCTCGGCGTATCCCTGGCTGAGGAAAAGGATATGATATATATTCTCGCCACATCGGAAAAGAAGTCTCAGATCATGCAGGCTGTAAACCGTGACTGCGGCACAGAGACCAAGGCCGGCGCAGTATGCTTCTCCCTCCCGGTTTCAGAGGCTGTGGGCATACGGCGTCTCGACGAGGAAACGGATGCCGGAATTAATTGACCTTTGCTGCAGCGTGATAGTCGTCAGCACTTTTGAAGTACCCTCGATGGTAACGCATCCTTGCCGGTTACAGCGAATGTGACGCGATAATTATGGACGGGACCAGGGTGGTGGCTGGTCTACAGTTTACTGCCTTCTGCACTGATGCCGGTCTCATGCACAAGGCCGCTATTGTCAGAATTGCCGGGATCCGGCTTATAAAGCTGACGACACAATGTCCTGATGATCGCCGGGCGGAAAAGCAGATTATAGACGGTTTTTAAATGACCGTTTTTCAGTGCCTCAGGGAACTTTCCTCTTTTTTAAGTCATATGCCGCGGCTTATTCCCATAGACATTAACATACGACTTGGTCAAAGGGGGTAAGCAGTGTGGAAAACATCAAGCTGTATGAGGACATTGCTCTGCGCACAGGCGGGGACATATATATCGGCGTAGTTGGGCCTGTCCGGACAGGAAAGTCCACGTTTATCAAGCGTTTTATGGAGACGATGGTAATTCCCAACATCGAGAACGTCTATGTGAAGGAGCGTGCCAAGGATGAACTTCCGCAGAGCGGCTCCGGACGCACCATCATGACTACTGAGCCTAAATTCGTCCCTGAAGATGCCGTTTCACTTTCACTTGACGAAAACACGATGATCTCCGTCCGGCTGGTCGACTGCGTTGGCTATATGGTCGATGGGGCAATCGGTGACAAGGAAAACGGTGAGGATCGGCATGTCACCACACCTTGGTCCGGTGAACCGGTGACAGTCCGGGAAGCTGCGGAGACAGGAACCAGAAAAGTTATCACGGAGCACTCCACTATTGGAGTTGTCGTAACCACAGATGGTTCAGTGACGGAGCTTCCACGTGACGCCTACGAGGACGCGGAGGCGCGTGTAGTCCGTGAGCTGAATGCTATCGGAAAGCCTTTCGTGATGCTCCTGAACACATCTCATCCTGGGTCGGAAGAGACAAAGGTGCTCAGGGAAACACTGGCGGAGAAGTACGGCTGCTGCGTTCTCGCAGTAAATTGTCTCACCCTCCAGGAGCAGGATCTGCAAGAGGTACTGCGCGCAGCACTTTATGAGTTCCCAATAAGTCAGATGGATCTGTTTCTGCCAAAATGGTTTGACGCTTTGGCGCTGGATCATCCAATCAAAACATCAGTACTGGGTGCGGTACGTGCCGGCGCGGAACGTGCGCAGCTCATACGCGATGTTAGGCTTACAACCGCAGAGCTGGATCAATGCGAAGAAATATGCTCCACCGCTGTCAAAGAGCTTGACCTGGGAAGCGGTGTTGTACGTCTGGACCTGAAGCTTCCAAGGGAACTGTTTTATAGAACCATTGCGGATGTGTCCGGCTTCCAGATATCTGATGATGGGGATCTTGTGACACTGCTCACAGAGCTTTCCGGCATGAAAAGCGAATACGATCGAGTGGCGACGGCACTTCAGGATGTAAAGGAAAAGGGGTACGGTATAGTCATGCCGGACCCGGAGGAGCTGACCCTCCAGGAACCGGAGATCGTCAGGCGCGGAGGAAAATACAGCGTCAAGCTGAAGGCCAGCGCGCCGTCAATACATCTTATCGCTGTCAAAACTGAAACAGAGGTCTCACCGGCTGTTGGCGGCGAGCGTTCCTCGGAGGACATTATTAACTTCCTTTTACAGGAGTTTGAGGGTGACACCAGTAAGATATGGGAATCCAATATATTTGGCAAATCACTCCACGACATTGCAGCTGAAGGTCTGCAAACCAAGATCAAGAAGATGCCCCCCGAAGCCCAGTCTAAGCTTCGTGACACACTGCAGCGAATTATAAATGAGGGCGCTGGAGGGCTTATCTGTATTATCCTGTGAAGCGGCGCAATTAAAAAAGTACTCCCGGTAAGGCAGCACTTTTTTGTTTGGTAAGCAGGGTGAAACTGCAGATTTAGTGTATAGAAAAATGTATTTCGTCGCAGAAATCAGGGGGCCAGCGAGAAAGCTGACTCCCTGATCACTTTATGTACCTTCAGATATTCCTCTTTTATACGTCTATGATGATGAAGGAACCCTCAAAGAGGTGGCCGCTGCTCTGAATACGAGTTCCGGGTTCAATCAGTTATACAAAGGTGTATCTTCCTACCACTCCCGCTTGACTTCCGACTCATCTACATCATAGAGCCGCAGAAAATCCTGGTAGTCTCCTGGCGACTGAAGCAGCATAATCTCAAGAAACCGGCCGGTGGAATCATCACGAAATCCAGCAACCTGTTCCCCGGTACAAATGCTGGAACGTATAACAGGGGTCTTCCCCGTCTTGTCAAACGCAATTGGTGTCTGCTTCCTTTTACGCTTTCCTAAAATCATCGCTCTCCTCCTCATCCGGTTCATCAGTCTCAATCACCACGCGACCGTCTTGCTGTCAGCACAGGCATGGATGAACTAGCGCCGATAAACGATCGCATCTCTTAAAAAATTAGTTTGAGGGGGAAGCGCACTACGGCCGCTGCATGAGGAGTCATAGATGGCTTCCGGAGCTGAAAGCTGTATATTAATCAGTCACAAAATTGCCTTTCCAGGCACAAGCAGGTGGTACCCAGAGTCCGCGCACGAGCTCTTAAGAGGTGACCAATATACAATAGCCGGAGGCGGCCTTCATCACAATATGAACCGCAATGATATGACCGTCACAGCAATCTGGCTGCCCTGAAGACACATTCAACCCGGGGTCATCTTATCACATATACTCAGAAATTACAAGACATCAAATGACATTTCTCAATTTGTTTTCAATTCTCCTGCTTCATAATGCGGCGGAACGCCTTCCGGAGACCGCATGGGAAACACAGTACTACGGCTGCCGCTGAGCCTACACCAGCCTGGAGGAACTGGAACGGAAGCTTCAAAAGCGCATCCGCAGGGGTGCGGTACACATAGGCTCTGCCCAGCGAATAACCCAGAACATTGATAAGAGCGCCGATGATAACCCCGACAATCGCCGCTATGAGCGCTCCGCGCTCTCCCTTTGCCGTAAAGAGCTTCCTCACGCAGAGAGAAACCACAACTGCCTGAATCCCATGTGTAGCAAGCGACACAAACATCGGGTCAGGGTAAAAGAGCAAATCCCCCAGGAAAGCACCGATACCGCCCACCGCAAAAGCTCCCAACGGATCCAGCAGAATCGCGGCAGTGCATATAATAGCGTCATTGAGATACAGATGACCGCCCGGTACCGGGATACTGCACACGCTGGAGCTCATCACAATGTTAATCGCCATAAGCACCGCGCAGACGGTCAGCCATCTTATTGAATAATTCGTTTTTTTCATGTCCTAACCCCCTTGACAAATGAGATATTATCATTATAATCACTTTTGGACATATGAAAATTATCAGATAAGGAATTTTTTATATTATCAGATGCTGACATACGATTTACATACGCAGGAAAAGCAGCCAAAGTATTATCTGCTCAGCCGACTTATCAAGGAGGATATTCAGCGCGGGAATATCGCGGCCGGGACAAAGCTCCCATCAAAGCGCACCTTCGCCGAACACCTGGGCGTCAGTGTAGTAACTGTTGACGCTGCCTACAGCTTGCTTATAGACGAAGGATACGTTGTTTCAAAGGAACGATGTGGTTATTTTGCATGCCGTATTGAACCAACCACCTCCAGCGACAACAGCAGACAGCCCTCACTCCGGCTCTGTCAGGATCCGCCGGATGAACCGGCAGGTGCCGACACCGGCTTTCAATACTCCGCCCTGACAAAGATAATGCGTGAGGTTATTGCCGACTACGGCTCCAGGCTCCTTGCAAAGCCCCCGCACCTGGGCTGCGCCGAGCTGCGCAACGCCATCGCGGAATATCTGCTCCGCTACCGTGGCATGACGGCTCAGCCTGACCAGATAATTATCGGTTCCGGGTCCGAGTATATGTACGGGATAATCGTGCAGCTGCTTGGACGCGACAAGCTCTATGGGCTGGAGGATCCGTCCTATAAGAAGATTCAGCAGATATACTCTGCCCAGGGAGCACGTTACGAACTGCTGTCCCTGGACGAGAACGGAATTTCCTCCGAGGCTCTTCGCAGCACGAAAGCAGATGTTCTCCATGTCACTCCCTTTCACAGCTTCCCATCCGGAGTTTCCGCACCCGCCTCAAAGCGTTTTGAGTATCTTGCCTGGGCGAAACAGCGTAACGGCATTATCATCGAGGATGATTTTGACTCCGAGTTCTCGCTGAACCGCAAGCCTCTTGAGACGCTCTATGCCATGGACGACCTTGGCCATGTCATTTATCTCAACACCTTCTCACACAGTCTGGCGCCGTCTATGCGTATGGGATACATGATACTGCCAGAGCCGCTTATGTCCGAGTACCTCGAACGACTGGGGTTTTATTATTGCAGCGTGCCTCTGTTCGACCAGTATGTCCTGGCACGCTATATATCACGCGGGCATTTTGAACGCCATCTGAACCGTGCCAGACGCCGATTAAAACACGGATCAGGTTGAACGAGTGCCGCCCTCTCCCCTTAGTCTGTTACGTCAAATAGCAGTTTGTTCTGTGGGAGACCATTTAATTCACACAATCCGACTTTCTTCAGATTCCGCCTCACGGTGGACATCTTTGTCTTTGACTGATTTTTGTTATGTTTCCAGTCCCTGATTGCGTCTGTTGCATAATCCCTCAAACGCAGAGCCTGATGCCCTGCGTTTGAGGGATTATTGCTTTCTGTCAGGCTTCAGCAAGGAGACATGCAGACACGCCGCAGAGCTTTGCAGTTGGGCTATTATGCATATTTGGCCGATACCTGTATAGTCCTCACACTCATCCCTCATCAGACTGTACTAAGACGCGAAACGCGGGACTTCCATGAACTCACGAAACGGAGGTACAGATTTTGTCAAATACTTACGGATATATCCGCGTAAGCACGCGGGATCAGAATGAGGACAGACAGCTCATTGCCATGCACGAGATTGGCGTGCAGGAGAAGGAAATCTTTATGGACAAGCAGAGCGGAAAGGACTTTGACCGCCCCGCCTACAAGCGACTACTGCGAAAGCTGAAAAAAGACGATCTGCTCTACATCAAGAG
>CAYPMJ010000082.1:4413-8867 GCA_964411785.1 uncultured Oscillospiraceae bacterium | reverse complement strand
AAGTAGAAGAAGCGATGGCAGCGGAACTCTATAAGGCTTTGAGAAAAGACTAAGTTGAACACGGGTAAAGGAGCGCAGCCCATAGCTTGTGCTGATTCATTGGAGGAATTGATGGAAAAGTACGACTTAAGTGCCGCACACGAAGCGGCAAAATATAACCGAGCCTCATTAGCACATGATCACAAGTGCGGCTGTTTTTATTGCCTTAGTATATTTTCTCCTATGACAGATTCCGGATATTTCCAATGTCTGCCATATGGGGACTTTGTCCTGCCTTCCATGAGCCCTCAATCCATTCTCTCGTCCTCATTATGGAAGCACTCTCTGAACCGCGCTGAGAACGCCGGCGGCTCACCGTGGGCGTAAAGGTGGGAGATATCCCCGAAGGCGCCCATGCGCCAGACGGCTATGCCCTCCCTGCGCTCCTCTGTCACAAGGGTTGTTACGGACGTGGGCGCTGCGCAGAACCCGTGCCACAGTACCATGGGCGACACCCCAAGCAGCCGGCTCAGCAGCACGCACTCGACGCCGAAGTGGCAGAACAGCACGATCCGGTCCCCGTTCTCCCGGACCACCCTGTAGATGCCTCCCTCCCGCCTGTAGCCGTGGAGCGCAAGAAGCTCATCGAGGCTTGACGTCACCCGGTCATATTCAGGCTTCACCTGGTCCATGGGCGGGACCTCATACCACCGGTCGGGGCTGAAGAACCTCGCCTCCCCCGTCCAGTCCTCCGGGAGCCAGTCCCAGGGTATGCGCTTCACCCCCGGCGCGTCGGGCCGCTCCACCGGTGCGTCAAACTCCCTGAGCCATGGGCACACCGTGGCCGTCCGGCCCATCCCGGCAAGCGTCACCGACGCTGTGTCCCTCGCCCGTCCCAGTGGGGACACATAGAATGCTGCTATGTCCAGCTTCATCAGTCTCTCAGCGAGATACCCGGCCTCCCGCCAGCCCTTCTCCGTTAAGGAATCCAGCTCGTAATCGGGATCCCCGTGTCTCACAATCAGAAGCTTCATCTGTGCTTTCCTTTCAGTGCCCGCGGCGCATTCGTCTCGGGCTTTGCTGTGTCTTATCTTATAAATTGTTCCGTCTGCCTCGCATAAACCGCGCCCTGCGGAGCATACTAGCTGCGAGGTGATGAAGCATGAGCTCAAAGGAATTGCTCTATATTGATGACGCGCTCGGGCACTCGGAGTTTCTTTCCACCCAGTGCCAGAACGCGGTAAACACGCTCAAGGACCCGCAGCTCAGATCCCAGGCGCAGCAGCTGGTCGACAAAAACCGTCGGATATTCGGCGAGTTCTACAGTCTTGTGTGATGGAGGGACAGATGATGGATGACAGACAGATAATGGAGAACATTCTCCTCACCACAAAGGGCGTGTGCGACCTCTATATGCACGGCACCGTTGAGTCAGCGACGCCGAATGTCCACAGCGCCTTTCAGGCGGCTCTCAACGACTCGCTGTGCATGCAGGACAACATCTACAAGGCAATGAGCCAGAGGGGCTGGTACACCACAGAGCAGGTCCCACAGCAGAAGATAGACAGCGTAAAGCAGAAATACTCAAGCTTAGGCTGAAAAGCACTGCACCTTATGCGTTGGCTCCTGAGGGCTCCCTTCAATGGAGCCTTAGCAGCTTAAAGAATGTCCCGCGCCGCCGGTTTTCCCGAATGCGGCGCGGGAATTTCTTATTTCACGCCTATAAGCTTCTCTATCTCCTCCGCCTGCACTAGGCCCACAGATGACTCTGAGGGCTCGCCGTTCCGGAAGAGTATGAGAGTGGGGACACTCATCACCCCATAATAGCGGGCGAGTTCTGCGTCCTCGTCAATGTCCACCTTATAAAATGACACCTTGTCGGAGTGCTTCTCCTCAACACCCTCCAGAATTGGCGCAAGCATCCTACACGGTGCGCACCAGGTGGCAAAAAAATCCACCAGCACCGGTCGATCCGAGGCCAGCACGCTGGCAGTGAAGTCCGATTTGTGAAGTAATGAAGTTGACATATTGTTTCTCCTCTCTTTTTTCCATATTTTAAGCGGCAAGGTGTGCCTTTGTCAATCATAGTTTTGCTGAATGTTCGTCTTTTAATCGGGGAAAATACGGCATAAGGCGGCTTGACCACACGGCGCGTGTCTGATATAATTTTTCTTAAGGGGGGATGGTTACCGGCATGAAGGCGCGGCACGACATGGGCCAGCGCCGGATGAATGGTGACGCACAAATCATGGCATCAGCTTTAAAGGAGAGTTCAATGTTCGATGTAATTATCATCGGCGGCGGCCCGGCAGGGCTCACTGCCGCAACCTACGCAAGGCGCGCCGGCATGACGGTGCTGGTTCTGGAGTCAGGTGTATTTGGCGGACAGATAACGGCATCCGCCAATGTGGAGAACTTCCCGACGCTCCACAGTGTGCCGGGCTCGGAGCTTGCGGAAAACTGGAGAAAGCAGGCAGCAGCAGCGGGCGCTGAGCTTGTCAGCGCTTCGGTCATAGGCGTGACCGAGGAGGGCCGCCTTAAGGTTGTGAGAACCAACAACAAAGAGTATATCGGAAAGACCGTGATCATAGCAAACGGAGCGTCATGCAGGAAGCTTGACTGTCCGGGCGCCGACAGGTTCTTCGGGCGCGGGCTGTCGGTGTGCGCAACCTGCGACGGTGCACTCTTCCGTGGAAAGGACGTCGCCGTAATAGGCGGAGGCAACACCGCCCTTGAGGAGGCGCTCACGCTGTCTGCAATATGCAGCAAGGTGACTGTGGTCCATCGCCGCACCGCGTTCCGCGCGGAAAAGCACATTCTTGAGTCCGCAAGCTCCAAGCACAACATCGTGCTTCTAACGCCCTTCGTGACGGATGAGGTGCTGGGAGATGAGGACGGACACCTCGCCGGGCTGGCCCTCAGAAACACCGAGACAGATGAGGTGAAGGAGCTCGAGGTATCAGGAGTGTTTACGGCGATAGGCATGGTCCCGGACAACGCCAGATTCTCAAATATTGTCGACCTGGACAGCTCCGGCTACATCATTGCCGGCGAGGACTGCCGCACCCGCTCCTACGGAGTCTTCGCCGCCGGCGACACCAGGCAGAAGGGTGTACGGCAGCTTGTCACCGCGGCCTCCGACGGCGCGGCAGCGGCTCTGGGCGCCGCCGGCATCGTTGGCGCGTGGGAGGACCAGCTTTAAGTCACCATGGAGCTTTCTTAAAATCCGGCGGCCTTAAATCCGCCTTAATACCCGGGATTAATACTCAAGGGAGAGTCATAAGGCTCTCCCTTGTGTTTTTTTCCGGAGCATCCCCCGGTCCTCTCAACCTTATGCCGGGCCTCTTACTTCGTTTTGCTCTCAATCAGCTCCACAACCTGCCCGACGGTTCTCACCCCGTCCAGCGCCTCCTGGGGAATTATGATCCCGTACTGGGACTCAAGCTCTGTTACGAATTCCACGATATCCAGCGAATCTGCGCCAAGGTCGTCCATGATGTCGCTCTCAAGGGCAATCTTCTCAGGCTCTATGTCAAGCTGTGAGGACAATATCTCGCGAACCTCTTTGAAAATTTCCATTAAAATAACCCCCTTATTCTGCCAGGTCAAGGCTTACCTTCAGCGCCACTCCCTGGCGCCTGAATCGGTCTTCGGCTCCGCCGCGGGCGCACTTTCACGGGCACTCCCCGCGCCGCTCCCCCGCTCGGTGCGCTGCTCAGGGCGCTGCTCTGTACGCTGCTTCGGCGCGTCCTCCTCCCGTATGGGCCGCTCATATGCCACCACCACGCGCCTGTTTGGCTCAGTGCCGGTGGAGTAGGTGGTGATGTTCTCGAAGTTCTGAAGCGCCGTGTGTATGACGTGGCGCTCATAGGCGTTCATTGGCTCTAAAGTCACGCTCCTGCGGTAGCGCTGCACCTTGGCGGCCACCTTCTCCGCCAGCTTGGTCAGCGACTCGGCGCGCTTTGCGCGGTAATTCTCCGCGTCGACGTTCACGCGGACTCTCTCCTCCGCTCCGTTGTTGATGACATAGTTTGTAAGATGCTGTATCGCGTCGAGGGTCTCGCCTCTGCGGCCTATTAGCGCGCCCACCCGCGATCCGGACAGCTGCACGGTCAGAACGTTCTCCTCCTCGTTGAGCTGGGCGTCTATGGACGCCTCAACCTCCATGTGCCGGAAAAGTCCCTCCAGAAAGTCCTCCGCCCGCTGCAGCCTCGGGTCCCGCTCCTCAAAGCTCACCCGCACCTTAGCCGGGGAGCCGCCAAAGCCGAGAAAGCCCGATTTAGCCCGCTCCAGCACCTCTACCGAGACCTCATCCCTGGTCTTGCCCAGCTCCCTGAGGGCAGCGGAAACAGCGTCATCCTCTGTCCGCCCCGTGGCTTCTATGGATCTTATCATGATCTCCTCTCCCAATCGAATCTGCCCTGCCGGCAGATTTTTCGTCCCGTCTTCCTATCTCTCCTGCTCCTCGTCGTCCT
>CAYPMJ010000082.1:0-4313 GCA_964411785.1 uncultured Oscillospiraceae bacterium | reverse complement strand
TCTTCATCGTCCTCAGAGAAGTCCTCACCGTCCTCATCGGCATCCTCGCCCTGAAGCTCCATCTCCTCCTCGGAGCCTGAGAGCTCCCCGGATTCATCAGCGGACTTATCGCCCCCGGCCTTGTCGCCCTCTCCATGGGCAGCCAACTCCAGGCGCTCCTCCAGCTCCTCTGAGAGGGAGTCGTCAAGGGCGGATGTGCTCTCCGTGGCGCCCTCTATGCCGTTGAAGGAGAAGCGGTCCGGGTCATAGGCGCGGCCTCTGGCGTAACGCCTTGTACCCACACGCGACGGCTCATTCGCCTGTTCCTCTCCGCCGTGGGCCCGCAGCCACTCCTGACTGCGCTCCGCCTGTTCCCGTTTCTTCCTGTTCTGCTGACGGCGCTTTGATGTGGCGGAGTTTTGTGCAGTGGCGTTCTCCGCCCGGCGCTTCTCCGTCTCGATGCGCTTCGCCTCAAGCTCCGCCTCCCTGGCGCGTCTTGCGGCTATTCTCTCCGCGCTCTCTGCGGCGATGGTCTTGTTGTAGTGCTTGGTGAGTACCATATCCTGGATGAGCCCGAAAACCGAGTTTGCTATCCAGTAGACGCCAAGTGCTGCCGGCATGATGAAGCAGAACACCAGCGTCATAATGGGCATCATGAGCATAAGTCCGCCGCCGGCGTCCGCAGTGGGGTTCTCGTCGGGCTCAAGTCCGGCGCAGCGCATGGTCTCCTCGTTCATCTTCTTTGTCAGCTTCGTGGGTATCCACGTCAGCAGCGCCGCCAGCACCGGTATGAGCAGCAGCGCCAGTGAATGTCCCCATGCCGAGAAGCTGCTCCAGTCCCACGCCCAGATCTTCCAGCTCGGTGTGGCTCCCAGATCGATGCCGAAGGATGTGTAGTTTATGTTTTTGAGCTTCTCGATATTGAGCGCAGCAAACTCGCTCCAGTTGTTGGATATGAACTTCGCCTGCTCTATCTCCAGATACCCGCTGTTGCCGGTGGACGTAAAGCCCAGCTCCGTCAGCTTTGCAAGAAGCGCTCCGCCCGTCTCAAGCTGCTCCTCGGCCACCCCCATCATAACCGTGATAGGGCTCCTTATCGCGCCGTACAGCGCTATCAGAATAGGAAACGGGAGCAATGCCCACAGGCACCCCGACATCGGGTTTATTCCCTCTTCCTGGTAAAGCTTCGCTATCTCCTCCTGGTACTTCTGCTTGTTTGCACCGTGCTTTTTCTGAATCTCCTGCTGCTGCGGCATGAGCAGCTGCTGGCGCATGCTGCTCTTCTTGCTTTTTAACTGAAACGGCAGCAGAATAAGCTTTACCACCAGTGAAAAGAGTATTATGGCCAGCAGATAATTATCCGTCAGCTCATATAGCCACATCATCAGGATGCCAAATGGCTTTGCGATTGCATCTAACATTGATTTTCTCCGTTCTTCTTGGATCAGGGTACCGGGTCATAGGTGTCGCGCTTTGAAAACGGGTTGCAGCGCGCCACCCTCTTTGCCGCCAGGAGCGAGCCCTTCACCGCTCCATATTTCTCCAGCGCCTCCAGCGCGTACTGCGAACAGGTCGGAATATACCGGCAGCATGGCTTCTTGTACGGTGATATTGCCCTGCGGTACAGCTTCACAAGGGCGATAAGAAATCTCTTCATCTGATCACCCCCAGCTTCCCGGCAAGGGACAGAAAGTCCGTCTCAAGCGCCCTGAACGCCGCTGATATCCCCCGTGAGCGCACCACGACAACAAGGTCGTACCCGCTGCGCAGCTTGTCCGCATTCAGCCGATAGACCTCCCTTAAGCGTCTGCGGACCAGGTTGCGCTTCACAGCGCACCCCAGCTGAGCGCCAACGGTGAGCCCCAATCTGTTTAAGCTGCTCCTGTTCCTGCGGCAATAGAGCACCATGTTCGCTGTAGCCGCGCTTCTCCCGCGGGAGTACACCCGGCGGAACTCGTAATTTTTCTTCAGTGATGCAATTTTCATCGCTCTCATGCCCCCGTGTAAGGCCCATGTCCCGAGGTTCGGGGTGCCGCCCCCACGAGCTTGGTCTAACAAGGCTTTTAGTGGGTGAGCCTCTCCCGTCCCTTCACGCGCCTTCTGTGCAGCACCTTGCGCCCGTTCCTCGTTGCCATCCGTTTCCGAAACCCGTGCTCCATTGAGCGCTGACGTTTCTTGGGTTGATAAGTTCTCTTCATCTCGCACCTCCATAAAATATAAGGGAACCTTGGGAACAGTAAAATGTCGCCGGAGAATAACTTCCCAGGCTCCCATCTCATACTCATCACCGGCCATGCCGGTGCAGTTGACCTGATTTTTGTTCGGTCTCGGGAACTCATTTTATCCCTAATTGGCGTCTGTGTCAACTGTTTTTTCACCTATGTGGGGATCCGGGGACTAAAAACGGCAGCAGCGGCTGTTTAATGCTCAGGCTGCGGCGCATCAGTTAAACCGGTTCATCGCAGCGTCAACGCCCTCTGAAATTACAGCCTCCACCGCCGAGGCTGCGCGTATGACAGCCTCCCCCATCGTCTCAGCGTCCTTGCCGCTAAAGGCCGACAGCACCCAATCCACCATGTCGTATCCCTCCGGAGGAGCGCCGACGCCAATCTTCACCCTTGGAAAGCCGTCCCCGCCGCACTTGGCTATTATATCCTTAAGTCCGTTATGTCCCCCGGCAGAGCCACCCCGGCGCACCCGAAGCTTTCCCAGCGGGAGCGTCACATCGTCCGACACCACAAGCACATGCTCCAGCGGCAGCTTATAAAATCTCTGCGCCTCGCAGACTGCGTCTCCGGAGAGATTCATGTAAGTCTGCGGCTTCATAAGCAGAAGCCTCTGTCCTCCCGCCTCGCACACTCCGGTGAGGGATCTGAATCTGAGACGGTCTATTGCCGCGCCGTGCTGCCCGGCAAAGGCATCCGCCGTCATGAAGCCCGCGTTATGTCTTGTCCCCTCATATCTGGCGCCCGGATTTCCCAGGAACACCACGAGCCACCCGGGTGCTCTCCCTGAACCAATCATCATTTGAACAGCGTCGACATGGAGACTTCCTCATTTATCCTGTCTATCGCCTCCGCGAACATCGCCGCTATGGACAGAAATTTCACCTTCTCCATCTTCTTCTCCGGGTACTCCGGAATGGAGTCCAGGAACACGAGCTCCTTTATCACGCTCTCCTGTATCCGCTCCATGGACGGCCCTGAGAGAACCGCGTGGCTCGCGCACGCATACACATCTCTCGCTCCGCCAATCTCCACCAGTGCCTTAGCCGCTCCGCACAGGCTCCCCGCCGTGTCGACCATATCGTCAAACAGTATTACGTCCTTTCCCCTCACGTCCCCTATTATGTTCATGACATCGGACTGATTGGCCCGCTCTCTGCGCTTGTCCACTATGGCAAGTCCGAGACCGAGCCTGTGAGAGAAGTTCCGTGCCCGGGACACCGATCCAACGTCCGGTGAAACAACAATCACCTCTTCGTTGTTCTCCCCGAACTTCTTTGAGTAGTAGTCCGCAAAAATCGGCGCACCCGCCAGATTGTCAACCGGTATGTCAAAAAAGCCCTGTATCTGCGGAGCGTGCAGATCCATTGTCAGCACCCTGTCGGCTCCGGCGGATGTTATCAGGTTTGCCACAAGCTTGGCAGATATCGGGTCATGGGACTTGGCCTTCCGATCCTGCCTGGCATACCCGAAGTAGGGCATCACCGCCGTGACCCGCCCTGCCGACGCTCTCCGGCACGCGTCAATCATCACCAGCAGCTCCATAAGATTGTCGTTCACCGGTCCGCAGGTGGACTGCACCAGAAATACATCGGACCCCCGGACTGTATCGTACAGCGACAGCGAAACCTCCCCGTCGGAAAAATGTGACACCTCCATGTCGCCCAGCCGCGTCCCCATATGTCGGCAGATACTCTCCGCCAGCGGCCTGTTGGAATTCCCGCTAAAGATCTTTACATCCTTACCGTGCGATATCATTGTCAAATCCTCCCAATTTTTATATTTCAGAGCGAGGCTCCGCTCTGCGGCTAACAAAAGAAACAGCGCCGGCAGCGAGCGTGTACTGCGGCACAATTGCCTTTACTCACATAGTTTACTTCTCCTCCAGGAGCTTTGCATACTTCTCCCAATCATTCTCTGGAACCTTGAGCGCCGCCATGGCCTCCTCAACGGTAAGTCCCATCGTCTCCATGAGATTCCTGACAGAGGACGTGATACCATTTGCCATGCCCCTCGCCATGCCTTCAGCACGTCCCTCAGCACGTCCTTCAGCACGTCCCTTTTCAAGGCCCTTGGCAAGGCCCTTCTCCATAACACCCTTGCTCAGAT
>CAYPMJ010000081.1:0-9184 GCA_964411785.1 uncultured Oscillospiraceae bacterium | reverse complement strand
GGAAACGGTGGAAGGCAGCGTAAAAGCAGTGACAGCACACTATATTGGACAGTGGCGGTGGCGGCTGTAATTCTGGCGTGCATCACGGGTATGAGTGTATTTTTCAAGGTAAATGAGATAATAGTCATAGGCAATAGCATGTATACAGCTGAGGAGATAATAGAGGCGTCCGGGCTGGAGGAAGGGGATAGTATCTTTTTCATCAGGGAGTCGCCGGTGGCGGCCAAGCTGAAGGAAAAATTCCCGTATGCCGATGACATCAAAATTACCCTGAATCTGCCGGATAAGGTGACGATAGAGCTGCAGGAGAGTTACCCACTGGCAGCGATAGAATCGGATGAAAATTGGTGGCTGGTAGATAAGAACGCGCGTGTACTTGAGCAGACAGACGCAGTTAAGGCCGGTGAGGCGATCACGCTCCAAGGTGTGGAGGCAGCGGAGACGCCGGTTGTAGGCAAGACACTGAACCTCGGGGAAAGAGGAGAGGTGAAGCTGCAGTATTTGAAGGAAGTACTGGCCTCCATTTTGGAGTTTGGATGGCAGGAAAAAGTGACATGGCTTGATATGACAAATATTTCAGACATTACATTTGACTATCAGGGGTTTACCATACGATTGGGCAAAGGTGAGAAGGTTGGAGAAAAGTTCACAATGCTGCAGGGGTATTTTGAGGAGTATGGGGAAGACGGACAGATGACACTGGATGTATCAAATGCGCAGGAGCTTCACAGGTGGTATGAAACGGAGTGACGGAAAGAGTACAAATCCGGGTTCGGGACAGAAAAAACATTCATTAAAGTGAAATGTGCTGAAAGAATTTTAAAGAAGGTCTTGACCAAGTCAGAAAAACGTACTAGAATATCAGATAAACGATAGGTTAAAATGGGATGGGACAGGCGGGGGCCTCGAAAATCCGTTAGGAGGACATCACATGTCAAATGCATATGAATCCGGTACGGACAATGTTGTTGTAATAAAAGTGGTAGGCGTAGGTGGAGCGGGCAACAACGTTGTGAACAGGATGGTGAGGGCGGGTACACAGGGGGTTGAGTTCGTGTCTTTGAACACGGATAAGCCTGCTCTTGCCGTATCGGCCGCGGATATAAAGGTCCAGATTGGGGAGAAGCTGACGCACGGTCAGGGAGCTGGGTCGAAGCCGGAAATAGGAAGGAAAGCGGCTGAGGAGAGCCGGAACAGTATAGGGCAGGCGCTTGAAAACGCGGACATGGTTTTTATAGCCGCAGGAATGGGGGGCGGCACAGGGACCGGGGCATCGCCGATTGTAGCGGAGATAGCAAAAGAGGCGGGCGCTCTGACGGTAGGGGTAGTGACAAAGCCATTCTCCTTTGAAGGCAAGAAGCGTATGGACAGCGCTAACGAGGGAATAGCAGAGCTGTTGGGAAAGGTGGACGCGCTGCTGATAATTCCAAATGACAGATTAAAGAGTACAACAGATCAGAAGCTGACATTGGCAGGCGCGTTTCAGATAGCGGACGATGTTCTGCAAAAGGCAGTGAGCAGTATATCAGAGCTGATAACGAGCACTGGATATATAAACCTTGACTTTGCTGATGTATCGACAATAATGAAGGATGCCGGCTACGCACATATGGGAGTGGGATGCGCGACAGGAAAGGGAAAGGCAGAGGAAGCTGCGAGAGACGCGGTTTCAAGTCCGCTTATGGAGACGTCCATAACTGGAGCGCGCGGTGTTCTTGTGAATATTACAGGTTCGCTGGATATGGGCCTGGACGATGTGGAGGCGGCAGTGACGCTGGTGCAGGAGGCGGCCCACCCGGACGCGAATATCATATTTGGTACGATTTTTGACGAGACGTTGGATGATGAGATACGTGTGACGGTCATAGCGACAAATTTCGATGAGCGTCCGACGAATATCTACCAGAATAAGGACCGGAAGAGCGGCGGGTTTTACAGCGAGGCATCTGAACGGAAGAGCGCTGCTGCGGAGCCGCAGAGCTCCGCTCCTGCTGCAGAGCCCGTGCCGCAGCAGGAGGAGCCGGCACCTGCAAAACCAGAGCCGGTAGAGCGGGACCCGTTTGAGGATATATTCAAGCTGTTCAATAATAATAACAGCAGCTACGGAAAGTAAAGAGAATCGCTCTCCTGAAATTCTGGGTGTTTCAGGGGAGCGAGTTTTCTATAGAGGCAGGCAGGGAAGAAAATTAAAATGTATGCAACAGTTTGTTTACAGAAACTTAAAACAAGAGAGCGAAAGAAGGGTTATATTCTGTATTATAAAAAAGGGGTAAAGCTCCGTTAGAAAGGAACAGAATTGGTATGAGACAGAGGCTTGCTGCATTCTTCGCTGGGCGATACGGCATGGATTCCCTGTCGAAGCTGACGTTGGTTCTGGCGCTTGTGGCGGCAGTTCTGTCGCAGGTTGTCCCGAGTGCCGCTGTGTCGGTGATTTTCTGGGCGGTAGCAATAGTGTTGTTGGTTGTCACATATTGGCGGATGCTTTCGCGGAATGTGCAGAAGCGATATGAGGAGAATCAGAGATATCTTCGTGCAACGGGCCGGCTGCGTTTTTTTTCCCGTGGGCGGGTGGAACGTTTTCGGTTGAGAAAGACGTATAGGTTTTTTAGGTGTCCATCCTGCCATATACTGTTGCGCGTACCTAAGGGGAAGGGAAAAATACAGATAACATGTCGCAAATGCGGCAACCGTTTTACGAAGAAGACGTAATACAGTTGATTGGGGGCGGCTATTGAGGGTAACAGAAGCCGGGAAACAGTACACTGATAAAACGCGGGAGCGAGGCGGTAAAGGTTCTGCCGTCCAGATATTGAAGAGGGCCGGCACTGGTCCTGAAGTCGAAGCGGAGACTGTAGGAGCAGAGTGCCTGACCGGGAAGGTTGAGAGCTTTCACGCCGTTGTCAGATCCGTACTTCCCGTCTCCCAGGAGCGGATGGCCAATGGCTGCGAGCTGCGCACGGATCTGATGTGTGCGGCCTGTTATGAGGTGGCATTCCAGAAGTGAGAGTCCGTCTTGTTCCTGAAGAGTTCTGTATTGAGTGATGGCTGTTCTGGCTCCCTTTTCGGGTGCCTTTTTTATATATACTCTGTTCTCTTTTGAATCTTTGAAGATAAAACTCCTGAGCTCCCCGTCCTTTGGGGACAGCGTCCCGTGAATCGCCGCAAGATAAAGCTTTTTCAGTTCCCGTGAGCGGATCTTCTCATCCAGTATTCGCAGAGCCGCTGCGTTTTTGGCTGCAATAACAATCCCGCTGGTGTTCCGGTCGATCCTGTTGCACAGCGCGGGGGCGAAGGAGTTTTCCACATCTGGATCCCACTGCCCACTCTGATATAGATATGCCTTAATATTTGCGATAAGAGTGTTGAAGTCCCATTCTCCAGCGGAGTGACATAGCATCCCCTCAGGTTTATCAGCTAAGAGGATGTTTTTGTCTTCGAATAATACCGTCACATGAGGTACGGATATCTTCCTCCACGCGTTGTCCGCTGTGGGCTTCTGGAAGAATTCGTCGGCGATAAATAGCCGTATGACATCCCCCTCAGAAATGCGAGTGTCTCCCTTGGCGGCCTTACCGTTCAGCTTTATACGCTTGAGGCGTATGCTTTTTTGCAGCAGCGATTCAGGCAGAAGCGGTACGGCTTTACCCACAAATCTGTCCAGTCGCTGACCCGCGTCATTTGCTCCAATTATGAATTCCCTCATTTGCCACCCTTCGTCCACGCTTTTTTGTGAGATTATACCCCCTGTGCATATGAATGTCAAGCGAGCAGGGAAATGTGAAGTCAGTTTAGATCAGGAGGAGACAGATTAGCGATTTATTTTCATGTGAGGCAGAATACCCGGGGAAGGGAGGCCCTTGTTTTAATATGAGGAACCTATGGAAGAGGACAAAGGGAAGCTGTGAGGGCCGCAGGCGGAGAAGAGGCTGAGTTTGTTTCAGAATTGAGTATAGATGAGCTGTTTAAGCTCAGGATGATCCTGCTTCATGTGCTTCCTATGGCATGAAAGTATGAGATCAGATTGAGATTGACTATAATATTTGGAAGGCTGCCGTGCTGCACGGCAAAAACAAAAATCAAAAGAAGAAGGGGAAAGAAAACATGGAGAGAGAACTTTTAACCGGAAAAATTGCCATGGTGACAGGCGGAACGCGCGGAATTGGTTTGGCGGTGGTAAAGAAGTTCCTGGAAAACGGTGCAAGTGTGGCGCTCTGCGGTTCCAGGCAGGAGACCGTGGATAAGGCGCTGGCGGGGTTGAAGGAGGAGTATCCGGGAGAGCGTCTCATGGGTCTGTGCCCGGATCTTGCTGAGTTTAGTCAGGTGGAAGCAGCTGTAAAGCAGGTGAAGGAACGGTTCGGAGCGATTGACATTCTCGTCAATAATGCGGGCAAATCCGCAAGAGAGTCAATCTATGAATATGACCCGGAGGCATTTAAGAAGATACTTGATCTGAACGTAACGGCGGTATTTAACTGCACACGGGCAGCTGTGCCGTATATGAAGGAGAACGGCGGCGGATCAATCATAAATACAAGCTCTATGGTCAGTCTCTATGGACAGCCATCAGGTGTGGGGTATCCCACTTCAAAGTATGCCGTAAATGGAATGACAAAGTCTCTGGCGCGTGAGCTTGCGCGGGATAATATCCGTGTGAACGCGGTTGCGCCAGGTGTCACTCGAACAGATATGGTGGCGTCGCTTCCGCCAGACATGGTGGCGCGTGTTTCCGCTGGAATACCACTTGGACGGGTAGGGGAGCCTGAGGAAGTAGCGAATTGTTTCCTTTTCCTGGCAAGCGACCTAGCAAGCTACGTCACAGGAACGGTGCTGTCAGTAGATGGAGCGGCAATGGCCTGAGAGAACACAAAACCGGCACACAGCATCAGCCGTGTGCCGGTTTGTTTAAGGAAGCTCTCGCAATCGGCGAGGGAGATCCGGACTTTTCATGAGAAAGGCGCAAAAAAGCAGGAATACCTTGAATATTTCAAGTTTAAAAGCGCATCTCTGGTGGAAATGATCAGCAAAGCACCGATGATGCATCTGTCTCAGGCTTCCTTATGTCCTGTGGGAAGCAGAACCAGCGACACCGTGTGTGATTCATGCTGCTGATGCACTGCGGATTAAATGAAACAGGATTTTTCAGTGGTACGGATTTCAGCAGCAGCTTTCAGGGGAGCACAGCGACGCTGTGTCCATAGCGATCATAAGCTCCTCGTTGGTGGGTATCACAAAGACCTTTACCTTGGAGCTGTCCGCTGAAATAAGCTTTGTACCACGGGTGGCGTTGCGGCTTTCATCTAATGTAACGCCCATGTACTCAAGCCCGCTGACTATGCGGCGGCGCATATCGCTGTCGTTCTCGCCGACTCCGGCAGTGAAGACGATCGCATCAACCCCACCCATAGCGGCGGCATACGCGCCGATGTATTTTTTCACCTCGTAAGCGAACTTCTCAAGTGCCAGCGCAGCCCTCTCGTTGCCGTTCTCTGAGGCAGCAGTGAGATCGCGGAAATCAGAGGACACACCGGAGAGACCCAGCATACCGGATTTTTTATTGAGAATGTTCAGCATGGTCTTGATGTCATAGCCGTAAATCCCCATCAGGTATTCAAGAATGGTGGGATCCACGTCACCGGAACGGGTACCCATGGGGAAACCGGCGAGGGGGCCTAAACCCATCGTTGTGTCAACGACCTTGCCGTCAACAATAGCGGCCAGGGAGGAGCCATTGCCCAGGTGACAGGAGATGACACGAGTGCCCTCAGGCGTGTCTGTTCTGCCCAGCTCCTTTAATGCTTCGCCGGCAATATAGCGGTGGGAGGTACCATGGAAGCCGTAGCGGCGGACGCCGTCCTTCTCATAGTACTCATAGGGTATGGCGTAGATGAACGCCTTTGGAGGCATGGTCATGTGGAAGGCAGTGTCAAACACCGCCACCTGCTTTTTGCCCGGCATGGCCTTCTGACATGCCTCGATACCCATCAGGTTAGCAGGGTTATGGAGTGGACCGAATGGAATGCAGCGGCGGATGGCTGCAATGCAGGCGTCATCAATAATGCAGCTCTTTGTGAACTCTGCGCCGCCATGGAGTACGCGATGCCCGACGGCATCAATTTCGTCAACGGACTTGATAACGCCCTTTTCCGGGTCCTGCATAACGGCGAGAACTGCGGCAATTGCTTCGTTGTGTGTGGGCATGGGGATATCTTCCTTCACATCGGCCCGGCCTGGAACCTTGTGGGTGAGCTTACCATCAATGCCGATGCGCTCGCAGAGACCCTTGGCAAATACCTCAGCAGTCTCAGAGTCCATGAATTGGTATTTCAGGGAGGAGCTGCCTGCGTTGATAACGAGAATTTTCATACCTGAGAGTCCTTTCCTTGTATTATTTGATCACCAGGAGTAAAATGGATAGGGTTATTTTAAACTATTTTCATCAATTACTCAAGCACTATTTCCAAATTTTTTAATTTTGCGTGGCAGAAAGTTTCCCATAATTGACAAAATCAGAGGAAGCTGCTCCTCATAGACCTGGGGAGGGTGTCACAACAGGAGAGATTTTATGGCTGTAGCCGGAGTGATCTGTGAATATAATCCATTCCATTTTGGACATATGCGTCACCTTGAGAGAACACGGGAGCTTCTTGGTGAAGGTACAGATATAATCTGTGTAATGAGTGGAAATTTTGTGCAGCGCGGTACGGCGGCAGTGCTTGAGAAACACGCCAGGGCGGAAATGGCCGTCCGGTGCGGCGCAAATCTGGTGGTAGAGCTTCCTGTTATGTGGGCTGTCTCCTCAGCGGAGAGGTTTGCTGAAGGGGCAGTATCTGTGCTGGCCGCCAGCGGTGTTGTGGATGTGGTGTCATTCGGCAGTGAATGCGGAGATTTGACAAAATTGGCCCGGACAGCTGAGGAGCTTATGTCGCCGGCCTGTCAGAGGCGGATTCGGGAGGAGCTGCGTTCAGGTGTGTCCTATGCCACTGCACGCGAGATAGCGGCGAGGGTGCAGCTGGGGGATGATGCGGAGGTCCTCAGACAGCCGAATGATATTCTCGCTGTGGAGTACATGAAAGCAATCCGGCAGATATGCCCAAAAATAGAGTCTCTTGCGGTGAGGCGGGAACTGACGAGACACGACGGTATTGAAGCCGACGGCTTTGCACCTGCGTCTGTCATCCGCGGGAAGCTTATAATGGGGGAAGATGTATCTAGGTATGTCCCGGAACCGTCAGCAGAAATCCTCAGACGCGAGATAGCCGGTGGAAATGCCCCGGCGAGCATGGAGAGAGCGGAGAACGCGATCCTGGCGCGGCTGCGCTCCATGACTGAAGCGGAATATGCCGGACTACCTGACGGCAGCGAGGGGCTTTGGAGGCGGCTCAGGTCATTTCGGAATGAACCAAGCCTTCAATCGGTACTGGAGAGGACCAAAACGAAACGCTATACCATGTCGCGCCTCAGACGAATGGTCCTTGCGGCGTTCCTTGGTCTGCACACTGGAGACATTCCGGAAAAGCCGCCATACATAAGGGTATTGGCCTTTGACAGTTCCGGACAGCGAATTTTAAGCCGAATGCGGAGAAAAGCCACCCTGCCTGTGATTACAAAGCCAGCATCTGTAAGGTACCTTTCAGATAGTGCCAGGGAGGTTTTTGAGATGGAAGTCCGTGCGGGGGACCTGTTCGCGCTGTTGCTACCGTCGCAGGAGGCCAGGAGAGGCGGAGGTGAGTGGACTCGCGGTCCATTCAGAGCTTAGCGCAAGAACGAAAAATGTAATTTTTGAAGCTTTCCTGTTTTCTGCCGGTGTGCTATAATGTTGCTGCGGAGCTGTCCTGCAATCCGCCACTGGTCAGTAACAGAAGAGAGGCATCTGGATGAAAATAAGTCACATTTTTCTTAAAATCTACAAAAGAGTAACTGCTTTGGCACTGAGCGCGGCGTTTCTTATTGGCGTGCTTTCAGCGTGTGGAAGACTGAAGCCTGAAGAGGCTTCACTTCTCGTGCAGGGGACACTGGATCAGACCTACCTTGGAAAGCTGGACAGTGATTTTCTGAAGCTGGCAGACCTTGGAGAGAACGAAGCAAGGGAGGCCTATGAAAATGGTCTGGATGATGAGGTAGAAAAGTTTATTTACTATTTTGATATAGATTATCCGGATGAAAACCCGTCTTTGAAGGAAGAGATAAAGAGTATGTACCGGGAGTTGCTTGCCAATGCCCGATATACAGTGGGGGAAGCGGAGGAACAGGATAAAAATACCTATATCGTCAATGTGCAGGTGGAACCAATCGACTTTTTCCGACTTGTGGTGGAGAGCTTCGATTCAGTGGTTGACAGCTACTACGATAAGTACGGCAATATGAATTTAGATTCGTTGACAGAGGAAGAGCTTGGAGAGCTTCTGATAGAGGCGGACGGGTTCTGGACACAGTGCATCCTGAAACTATGCCAGGAAAAGATGTCGGAACTATCCTATCTTCCGGCGGAGACAGTTTCCGTAAGTGTGGTGAGGGATGAGAGTGGTGTCTGGGTCATAGATAGCAGCAGTCTCTCTTACATAAACAGAATAATTACCTATTATCCGGAAACAGAGAGCTGATGTCACGCTGATGGTCACCATGCATAGTAAGGGGAGCACCGCCAGAACGGAACCGACATCGGAAAAATCGCGGAATTTTCTGCTTTGGGCCTGACATACTCATGGTGAGGACCGCGCAAAAGGGACGTGTCGGTCATGCGCAATCCTGGTAAAGGCGTCAGGGAAAAGGGTATCGCCGATGTGCTGGCAAAAGGACGTGCTGAAGGTGTGGCAGAGAACACCCTGACCTGCATTTAGAACCTGATGGGGACATTGGGATTGACCCTTGAGGCAGCAATGGCTGCACTGAAAGTCCCGGAAGCTGATCGCCACAAATATGCGAAACAGCCGGAGGCCCGATAACGAGAACACGTCAATCGTCTGCTGCGGTTGACGTGTTCCTGTCAGATAATTACTCGGTTGACTGTTCCAGCTCCATTTGCGCTTTGAGCGCGGCAATGACTTGCCCGGTGTGGATGGCCACCCCTTCAGTGGACAGGTGGTTGTCCGTACCGTACAGGTACACTCCGCTCCACAGGGAATCCTCCAGTTTTGTGATAATTGGGACACAGAGGTTTTCCCGCAGGTAGAGATCCAGTTCTGCC
>CAYPMJ010000080.1:0-9248 GCA_964411785.1 uncultured Oscillospiraceae bacterium | reverse complement strand
TTTCTGGCGGACAAGTCGAATGTACTGCCGGAGCGCGTGGGAAATGAGCTCGTACTTCATGTGGGAAATGACTTTCTTTGCAGGATGCTGGGCACGCCTGACGTGGTGGGCAGCGTGGCCAGGGAGGCGACGGCTGTGCTTGGCAGCAGCGTCAGGGTCAGAGTCACAGCGGAGCCGCTTCAGCGGGAGCTCAGGGACGACAAGCTGGACCGGCTTAAGAAATTTCAGAACGTGATATTTGAGTAGTAAAATAATACAGAGGAGGGCATGAGAGTGGCAAAGGGCGGATTTTCCGGTGGGCGGATGAGCGGCGGAATGAATATGAACATGATAAAGCAGGCCCAGAAGATGCAGCAGGATATGCTGAAGCTGCAGCAGGAGATAGAGTCGCGGGAGTTTACAGCGACGGCAGGCGGGGTAGTGACAGCCGTGGTGAGCGGGAAGCGGGAGCTTCTGCGGCTCCAGATCGACAAGGACGCGGTGCTGGAGGCTGAGGACGAGGACGATGTGGAGATGCTGTCAGACGCTGTGACGGCGGCTGTGAATGAGGCGCTGAGCAAGGCAGCTGAGGAGATGGACGAGAGCATGTCAAAAATCACCGGCGGGCTGAACCTCGGGCTGTGAGGCCGTGGGCGAGACGGTGACCTTGGCGCACTGGACACCGGGAGAGGAAGCAAAAGGGGAGAGCGTAAGACAGATCCGTTCTGTCTGATGCTCTCCCCTTTAAGGAAGGGTGTCCCTTTAACGCTTCTGACGCGCCGGCGCGGCCTGAAGACGTATTTTAACGGCGCTCCTCAAGCGGGATGTATCTGGTGTGCTTCACGGCTGAGCGGTAGGCGGGCCTCATTATCCTGCCGCCGGTCACAAGCTCCTCAAGACGGTGAGCGCACCAGCCGGAAATGCGGGCCATGGCGAAGAGGGGCGTGTAAAGATCCTCCGGTATGCCGAGCATGCTGTAGACTATCCCCGAGTACAGGTCCACGTTGGCCGAGATCGGGATTGTCATGTGCTTGCTGGCCATGAGCTTCGGGACGCCCAGGCGCTCTATCTTGTCGGCAATGACGAACTCGTCTGTCCAGCCGCTCTCGCCGGCTGTGTCGCAGATGAAGCGCTTGAGCAGCACAGCCCTGGGGTCGGAGAGCGTGTACACAGCGTGACCCAGCCCGTAGAGCTTCCCTGCGCCGTCGCCGGCCTCGCCGCTGAGTATCCTGTCAAGGTAGCGCCCCACCTCCTCGTCGTCGTGTATGTCGCCAACGTTCGCCTGAATGTCACGTATCTGACGCATCACAGCGGAGTTTGCCCCGCCGTGAAGCGGCCCTTTAAGAGAGCTTATCGCCGCTGAGACGGCGCTGTAGGTGTCGGATCCTGTGGAGGTCACGGAGCGGCAGGTGAAGGTGGAGTTGTTGCCGCCGGAGTGCTCAGCGTGGAGAATGAGCAGCGCGTCAAGGAGCTTCGCCTCCTTGTCGGTGTAGGACTTGTCCTGGCGTATGAGACGCAGGAAGTTCTGAGCAAGGGAGAGATCCTCCATGGTGTTGTGGATGTACAGCGACTCGCCGTCAAAGCAGTGCCGCTTCATGGAGTACGCGTTGGCGATGATGGTTGGGAAGCGGGCGATGAGCTCTATGGACTGTATGAACACGTTGTCGAGGGATGTGTCATCCGGGTTGTCGTCATAGGAGTAGAGCGCCAGCACGCTCCGGGCCAGTATGTTCATGATGCTCCGGCACGGCGTTTTGAAGATCTCATTCTGAAAAAAGCTGCCAGGAAGCTGCTTTGCGCCGGAGAGAGTCTGAAGGAAGAGCTCCATCTCCCTTGCGTTGGGCAGCTTGCCGCACAGAAGCAGGTAGCACACCTCCTCATAGCCGAAGGTGTTCGCCTGCCTGTGCGCAGCTATTATGTCGCTTACGTCAATACCTCTGTAGGTGAGACGTCCCTCCTGGGGGACCCGAAGGCCATCCTCAACGCAGTAGCCCTGGACGCTTCCGATCCTGGACATCCCCACTATCACGCCTGTGCCGTCCTCATTGCGGAGACCGCGCTTTATGTTTGATGAGTCAAGGGCGCTGTAGTCAATGGCGTATGCCTCCCGCAGTCTGTCCGCCATGGACCGGGCGTAGTCACGGGGCGTCTCATAGAGCTCTGAATTCATTGGCATGGTCCTCCTTCATTTCAGAGTGCCGGCACGAAGCCGGAAGCCCTGAAAAATGTTGCGTCTATTATACGGCCCACAGGTGAAAAATGCAAGTTTAAAAAATTAAAATGCAAAATTCCATAGCTTTGCCACATTTTTAAGAGGGCGCGGCGATATTGTGCGGTCAATGTGACGGCAATCCTGCACCCCGCGGCAGTGTTAAGGCGGAAGGGCGCTGCACCTTTCAGCCCCAGCGGGATTGCAAGGACGGGGAGCGCGTGGGGCATCAGGAGATGCGGAAAGCGGCATTCCGGAGCCCTCTGCGTAAAACTAATATGCACTCTCCCCTTGCGGGGGGCCTGACATTCTGTTATAATGATCAAAGGCTGTTATATTTAATTTAAGGCCGCGCCTGTGGCGCATGGCCAATGGGGAGAGATAACTCTGGATTTCAAGCTGCATTCGCCCTATAAGCCGACAGGGGACCAGCCGGAGGCTATTGACACGCTGGTGAGAGGGCTTGAGATGGGCATAGACGAGCAGGTGCTGCTGGGGGTCACCGGCTCCGGGAAGACCTTTACAATGGCGAACGTAATTGAGCGGGTGAACCGGCCCGCGCTGGTGCTGGCGCACAATAAGACGCTGGCGGCGCAGCTGTGCGCGGAGTTCAAGGAGTTCTTTCCGGAGAATGCGGTGGAGTATTTCGTCTCCTACTATGACTATTATCAGCCGGAGTCGTATATTCCCCACACTGACACCTACATCGAGAAGGACTCCGCTGTAAATGACGAGATAGACAGGCTCCGCCTCTCCGCAACGGCATCGCTCATAGAGCGCCGGGACGTGATAGTGGTGTCCTCGGTGAGCTGCATATACGGCCTTGGGGAGCCGGACGATTACGAGAGCATGATGATAAGTCTCCGTGTGGGCGAGACGCTTCCGCGGGAGGAGCTCATGCGCCGTCTCATTGAGGACAGGTATGAGCGCAATGACATAGCGTTTGAGCGCAACATGTTCCGGGTGCGGGGCGACACGCTGGAGGTCTGGCCGGCTTATTGGAAGGACACATCCATAAGGGTGGAGTATTTCGGCGATGAGATAGACAGGCTGTCGGAGGTAAGCTCGCTCACGGGGACCGTTGTGCGCAGGTTCGACCACATCCCCATATACCCGGCAAACCACTACATCACCCCGAGAGAAAAAATGGACAGGGCCATACAGGACATACTCAAGGAGATGGATGAGCGGGTGGCCTGGTTCAAGGCCAACGACAGGCTCATTGAGGCGCAGAGGATATCCCAGCGCACTATGTACGATGTGGAGATGCTCCAGGAGCTGGGGTACTGCACGGGCATCGAGAACTACTCGCGCGTCATAGCAAACCGGGCGCCGGGCTCAGCGCCGATGACTCTTCTTGACTATTTTCCGAAGGATTTTGTGCTCTTCGTGGATGAGAGCCACGTGACATTGCCCCAGGTGCGGGCAATGTACCGGGGCGACAGGGCGCGGAAGGAGTCGCTGGTAAATTACGGCTTCCGCCTCCCGTCGGCCTATGACAATAGGCCCCTGACCTTTGAGGAGTTCAACGAGCGGATAAATCAGGTCATCTATGTGTCTGCGACGCCGGGACAGTATGAGAGGGAGCGGGCCGGCCAGGTGGCGGAACAGATAATAAGGCCCACGGGGCTGCTTGATCCGGAGATTGAGATAAGGCCCGTGGAGGGACAGATTGACGACCTGATCGGAGAGATAAACGCCAGGAGCGCAAAGCGCGAGCGGACGCTTGTCACCACACTCACAAAGAAGATGGCCGAGGATCTGACAGCGTATCTTCTGAGAGCCGGGATAAGGGTGCGGTACATGCACCATGACATAGACGCCATAGAGAGGATGGAGATAATAAGGGATCTGCGCCTGGGCAAGTTTGACGCGCTTGTGGGGATAAATCTTCTGCGGGAGGGGCTGGACATACCGGAGGTGTCCCTTGTGGCGATACTGGACGCTGACAAGGAGGGCTTTCTCCGCTCTGAGACGAGTCTTATACAGACAACCGGGAGAGCGGCCCGGAACGCGGAGGGGAAGGTCATCATGTACGCGGACAGTGTGACGGAGTCCATGCGCGCGTGCGTGGATGAGACTGATCGCCGAAGGAAAAAGCAGCTTGCGTACAACGAAGAGCACGGGATTGTCCCCAGGACGATAGTGAAGGACGTGCACACTGTTCTTGAGTTTTCGGAGGACAAGCCTGGCTCCGGAAAGGTTATGGAGGACGGGAAATATCTCACAAAGAGGGAGCGGGAGGAGGCCATAGCAAAGCTTGAAAAGGAGATGCGCCAGGCCTCTAAGATGCTTGAATTTGAGTATGCCGCCATGCTGAGAGACAGGATCATAAAGCTTAAAGGGGAGTAGCTCCGCAACAAAAGTCCCATGCCCGCATACACTGTTGTTGAGGAGGCGGGAAAATGGAGCTTTTCGGAGATATACTGGTGGCGGTCTCACTGTGCGCGGCGGTGCTGGCGGTGATATGGTCGGTGAAGGGCGCTTTTCTGACGCCGGTCCGTCGGCGCGGGGACACGGATATATTCACCGTAGTGCGCGTGGCCGGGGATGCGCCGGGGATGGAACAGGCTGTGCGGGGCCTTGAGTGGCTCATAGACTCAGGCCGCGAGGAGACGTGCATAATAATTGCCGACGGGGGACTCACTCCGGAGGCGCGGCGCAGGGCGAGACTGCTGGCGGAGAAGAATGACCTTGTGCTCTGCCGGACGGAGCAGATCATACAGAAGACAGAGGAGTTTCGATGGACGGAAAGCGAGCGAGCGTAGCGGGGACAGTCGCGATGGTTGTCTTTCAGAACGAGGAGAACGGGTACACGGTGCTCAAGCTCCGGAGCGATGAGGGCAGCGTTGTGTGCGTGGGGTGTCTGCCCGGAGTGTGCGTGGGGGAGCGGCTGGTTCTCACGGGGAGCTGGACTTCCCACCACTCCTACGGCGAGCAGTTCAAGGTGGACTCGGCGGAGCGGTACCTCCCCGACACCTCCGAGACAATATTTGAATATCTGGCCTCGGGCGCTGTAAAGGGTATCGGTGTGAAGACGGCGCGGCTCATCGTGGACAGGTTCGGGGAGAGATCCCTGAGGGTGCTGGAGGAGTCGCCGGAGGAGCTCTCCGAGATAAAGGGCCTCACCCGCCGGAGAGCCGAGGAGATTGTCCAGCGATTCAGGGAGCAGACGGGGCTCAGACGGCTTATGGAGTTTCTGGCGCTCCACCGTGTTAAGCCCTATGTGGCAGTGCGGCTCTACAGAAGGCTTGGCGAGTCGGCGCTGGAGGAGCTCTCCCGGAACCCGTACCTTCTGACAGAGGAGGAGTACGGGCTGGACTTCTTCGAGGCGGATGCCCTGGCAATGGAGATGGGGCTCCCCCCGGATTCACCGCAGCGCGCGGCGGCAGCGGTGCTTTTTGAGATGCGGCACAATCTGGGCAATGGCCATGTGTTTTTGCCCAGGGAGAAGCTTGTCGCAGCGGCAAAGCAGATAACGGGCCTGGGTGAGGACAATATTGACCGAGCCCTGGAGGACCTGTCGGATGGCGAGTACATCTACCGGGAGAGGATAGCCGGGGAGGACAGCTGCTATCTGGAGGAGATGTACCTGGCGGAGACATATACGGCCAGAAGGCTCCTTGTCATGGCCGCGCAGGACGCGCCCTGCGTCCCGGAGCTTGAGCAGATGGTGTCGAGGGCCGGCAGGGCCTGTGGGATAGAATTCGCCCGGAAGCAGCGCGAGGCGCTCAGAGCCGCCGCCGAAAGCTTCCTGCTGGTGCTCACCGGCGGCCCCGGCACAGGGAAGACGACCACTGTCCGGGGGATACTGAGCCTCTTTGACGAGATGGGCTTCAAGACTCTTCTCACGGCCCCCACAGGGCGGGCGGCGAAGCGGCTCTCGGAGCTCACAGGCAGGAGCGCCTTTACGGTGCACCGGCTGCTGGGGGCCAGCGCACCCGGCGGGGGCGAGGGCGAGCGGGAATTTGAGAAATGTGCCGCGGACCCGCTGAAGTGCGACGCGGTGATCATTGACGAGATGTCCATGATGGACATATCCCTCACAGCGGCGCTCCTGGACGCCATGCCGCCAACGGCGCGGCTCGTGATGGTGGGGGATGCGGACCAGCTGCCGTCGGTGGGACCGGGCAACGTGTTCTCCGATATAATACGAAGCGGGATCGCACCTGTTGTTGAGCTGACCGAAATTTTCAGACAGGCCCGGCAGAGCGCCATAGTACGCGCGGCGCATGAGATAAATAACGGCACGCTGCCGCAGCTTAAGAACAGCGACGGCGACTTCTTCTTCCTTCGAAGGGCGGAGCCTGAGTGGATAACCGGCACTGTGACGGAGCTTGTGTCGCGGAGACTTCCCGAGAATATGGGCATACCTGCAAGGGAGATACAGGTTCTGGCTCCGTCCCGCAAGAACGAGGCGGGCACGGCTGAGCTCAACCGCGCCCTTCAGGCGGCGATAAATCCGCAGGCCCAGGGGAAGAGCCAGCGGACTGTCGGGGAGACGGTCTTCCGCGTGGGCGACCGGGTGATGCAGACGCGGAATAATTATGACGCCGTCTGGTACCGTCTGCCTGAGGGAGTTTTACCGGGCGAGGACGAGGATCTGGAGGACAGGACGGGCACGGGACTTTATAACGGCGACATAGGGTATATAGAGTCAATAGACCCGGGGCGTGAGACGGCATTTATCCGCTTTGAGGACAGGCTGTCGCCATACCCATTTGAGGACATGCAGGATCTTGAGATGGCCTATGCCGTGACGGTGCACAAGTCACAGGGCAGCGAGTACCGGGCAGTGGTTCTGGCGCTGCCCAGAACGGCGCCGGGACTTGCCACAAGGGGACTTCTGTACACAGCGGTGACGCGGGCCAGGGAGCTCCTTGTGGTGGTGGGCGACACTGAGACGTTTGAGGCCATGACGAAAAGCGAGCGGCGTCAGAGGCGCTACTCAGGCCTTCGCGCCAGGCTGTGCGCCGGCGCGGGGGAGGCTCGGTGAGCCGCGGCGCGGGAGTGAGGCTCAAGGATGGGCTGCTGGAGCTTATCTTCCCGCCAAAATGCCTGTTCTGCCGCAGATTATTGAAAGGCTCCTATGTCTGCAAGGAGTGCCGCGGGAAGCTCCCATACTGCCGCGGGGAGCAGCTTCGCCCGGACTTCTGCGAGAGCTCCGTATCGGCGCTGCACTATGTAGGATCAGTGCGCAGGAAGATGCTGGCGATGAAGTTCTCAGGGAAGAGCAGCGACGTGCTGGGCTTCGCGGAGCTGCTGGCGGATGCGGTCCGGCAGGAGCTCCCGGGGAAATATGACCTTGTGACATGGGTCCCTGTGAGCATGAAGCGCCTGAGGGAGCGGGGATTCGACCAGTCGAAGCTTCTGGCGGTGAGGACGGCGGAGCTTCTGGGACTGCCGTCGCGGAGGCTTCTGAGGAAGGTGCGGCACACGCCGGCGCAGTCGGGCTTTAAAACTATTGACAGCCGGAGAGCGAACGTCAGCGGTGCATACAAGGTGGTGAGGCCGGAGGCGATAGGGGGACTGCGGATACTGCTTATAGATGATGTGTTCACCACGGGCGCGACTCTCTCGGAGTGCTCCAGGGTGCTTATTACTGCCGGCGCGGGGAGCGTCAGCTGCGCGACTGTCGCGAAGGCCGGATTATTTCAGTGACGCTGTTTAGAAAAGCAGGAACAGTGTCAATAATAGGAGTTTGCCAGGGTGCAGTGCGGGCGCGGCATTTTTAAGGCATGTGCCGTCGCCAGGGCGGAGGAATGGAGTTTTGCAATGATATTCGGACGGGACTTAGGTTTGGATCTTGGGACATCCACGGTGGTTGTATCCACAAGAAGCAAGGGCATTGTGACGAGGGAGCCGTCGGTGGTCGCGATGGACAAGAATACCGGCAGACTTCTGAAGGTCGGAATGGCCGCGCAGCGCATGCTGGGGCGGACGCCGGGAAATATAGCGGCAATTCACCCGCTGCGGGGAGGCGTGATATCTGACTTTGACATGACGGAGCGGATGATAAGGGAGCTTCTGAGGAAGGTCATCTCCTTCAGCCTGGTAAAGCCAAGGGTTGTGGTATCCGTGCCGTCCGGGATAACGGAGGTGGAGGAGCAGGCGGTGATAGACGCCTGTATCCGCGCCGGCGCGAGGAAGGTGTATCTGATGGAGGCGCCGGTGGCGGCTGCCGTGGGCGCCGGCATAGATATCTCCAAGGCCGAGGGGAATATGGTGGTGGATGTCGGCGCAGGAACCACGGACGTGGCGGTTCTGTCCCTGTCCGGCGTGGTGCAGTCGGAGTCCATAAAGACAGCCGGCGACGCCTTTGACGAGGCCATCATAAAATATATCCGCAGGAAGCACAACCTGCTTATCGGCAAGACAACTGCCGAGGAGCTTAAAAAGAGCATCGGCTGCGTATTCCCGAAGCCTGAGGAGCTGTCGGTGGAGGTTAAGGGGCGCTGCCTCATGACAGGACTTCCCAGAATGGTGTCGGTGAGCTCACCGGAGATGATAGAGGCGTTCGACGAGGTGTCCGAGCAGATATTGGAGTCCATCCACCAGGTCCTTGAGACGACCCCCCCTGAGCTTGTGGCGGACATCTCGGAAAACGGCATAGTCATAACCGGAGGCGGTGCGCTGGTGTGGGGATTTGACAAGCTGGTGGAGAGCAGCACAAGTATAAAGACACGCATCGCGGACGACGCCGAGATGTGTGTGGCATACGGGATAGGGAAGTCGCTGGAGCTTATCGGGGAGATGCAGGAGGGGCCGCTCAACCTCTCACGCAGAAGACAGCTTCGCATGTGACAGTTGCGGTGCGCAAAATCAAAAATTATACCTGTCAGAACAGCCGCATTCTTATGCCAGGCCCGCCCTAAGCGGGCGAAACGGCAGCCGGAAATTATAGTAAACGGCAAAAGTTTTCTGCCGTTTACTACAAAATGTATGAAAAATAACTGTTGACAAGCAGTGCTTTTTTTGATATCATATGGCCTGTTGATGGCGCTTTGCTGGTGTAGCTCAGCTGGTAGAGCAGCTGATTTGTAATCAGCAGGTCGGGGGT
>CAYPMJ010000079.1:0-9314 GCA_964411785.1 uncultured Oscillospiraceae bacterium | reverse complement strand
GGGCAACCGGCGCTGCGGAGTTTATTGAAAGTGCACCGCATTCATCGGATGGAATTGATGTGCTGGAGGAACTGAACAAGGCAAGCGGGTGTTTTAATCTGATATACTGGCTTATCACGGCTGCTGTGATTATCCTCACGGGTTTTCTTTCGCACTGGCGGTATGCGTGGATTATCGGCATAGGGGCTGGCATGCTGTTATCACCAATAGGAAAGATTTTTCAAAACAAGAAATATGACGCTATCATACAAAAATGCAAAGATAGTCAATAACAAGGACATATCCAACTGAAAAATGCGGAGTGTTTTCTTAATTCCGGACCTTCTCTATGAAAAGGTTACAGAATTTGAACCCGTTTCAGGAAAATCAATATTGTATTATGTGTGTAAGCTCAATTAAGTTCAATAAGGAACACCATTTTTCACACCTCCCTCTTAACAGATTCTTAATGCCTTGACTGCTTTTTTCTTAACGTGTTTTTTTGCTATATTATTAAGCAGAAAACGGAAGAGAAAGCGGGTGTCCCCATGAACGCGTTCCTGATTGCGAAAACTATTATCTCTTTGCTATTCTTCATATGTTATTTCTATCAGATCATCTACATCTTTGTACCTTTTCTCCCAAGGAAGCCAGTAATAAAACCAGCAATAAAATGTGGGACTGTGGAAAACCCTGTACGGGTTGCCGTTCTCATTGCGGCTCGAAACGAGGAGGTAGTAATTGGAAACCTTCTCCGTAGCATCGCCTCGCAGACATATCATGGCCCGGTCAAGGCCTTTGTTGTGGCTGATAACTGCACAGACAAAACGGCGGAATTAGCGGAAGATGCCGGAGCGGTAGTTTACAAAAGATTCAATAAAACCGAAGTAGGGAAGGGATATGCCCTCAATTTTCTGCTTAAGCAGATTGAAAGGGATTATCCTGGAAGTTTTGACGCCTACCTGGTACTTGACGCTGACAATCTTCTCAAGGAAGACTATGTAGAAAAAATGGTTCAGACACTTTCCCAGGGGTATGAGATACTCACCAGCTATCGCAACTCCAAAAACTATGGAGACAACTGGATATCCAGCGGCTACGCACTATGGTTTTTGCGGGAATCGGAATATTTAAACCGTCCCAGAGCACTTCTGGGAACCAGCGCAGCCGTGTCCGGTACAGGTTTTATGTTTACACGTCGCATTTTGGAAAAGTGCAACGGCTGGCAGTTCTTCCTTCTTACAGAGGACATTCAGTTCACAGTCCATAATATTCTGTCGGGTATAAAGATCGGCTATTGTGAGGAAGCCATACTCTATGATGAACAACCGGTCAAATTCCGCCAATCCTGGCAGCAGCGCCAGCGTTGGACCAAAGGATATTTACAGGTATTTCGAGACTACGGAATGGCTCTCCTGCATGGTACAGTACATGAAAGAAGCTTTTCCTGCTTTGATATGTGCATGAATATTATGCCAGCTATGGTTCTAAGTGTAGTAAGTATTCTACTATGTCTGGCAGAGCTTGCAGTAAGGGTCGTGCTCGGAGAAAATCTGACTCCGCTGGTAACAGGGGTACTTACATCGGCTTTTGAAATGTACCTTTTTCTATTTATGCTCGGCGCGATAACTACAGTTACAGAGTGGAAAAAAATACATGCTGACACCTTCAAGAAACTGAAAGGCGCTGTGACATTTCCTATCTTCATGTTCACGTATATTCCAATATCTATCTCTGCACTCTTTAAGCATGTTGAATGGACGCCAATCGAACACTCTGTGGGCTTGTCCATAACCGATCTGGACTCAAAGGATGACAGAAACGGACCGCCTTTAGAGGTATCAGATTTAAGGATGAGATAGGCTATAATAAAGCTAAAGCCGATAAAATAAGCAAATTGGCATATTTAATGTATATTAAATCGCTTAAAACTGGTACTCAGACGGCATGAAATAGATACATATCATGTCAATCCTCTTCGTCCTTTTTTTCCATTTCATCTTCTTCATTTTCGTCGACGTCACTGCCACCTGAGAAGTTTGCCAAAGGGGAGAGGAGAGCTGCTTCACGCAAACCCTCGTTTTCGACATGAGTGTATATTTCCGTGGTATTGAGGTGTTCATGACCAAGAATCTCCTGGATTGTTCGAATATCCACTCCACTGTGCAGCATCAAGGTTGCGGCTGTATGCCGGAGTTTGTGAGAGGAGTATAGGTCTGCATCAATACCTGCAGCAGTCAGGTGCTTCTTAACCAGGGCATTTACAGTGGATGTGCTGATTCTCCTGCGGCGAGACGAGAGAAAGAGGGCATTCCCATCGCAAGAAGCAATGGTCTTGCGGATTATCAGATAGTCATTCAGTGCGTCCACACAGGCCTGATTCAGATACACCACGCGCTCTTTATCACCCTTTCCAAGTATGCGGAGATGATCTGACCTTATATCTGTAAGATTCAGTCCCACGAGCTCCGAAATTCGCATACCACAGTTTAGGAAAAACGTCAGAATGCAGTAATCTCTTTCACGGTTTTTTCCATCTACATTGGACAGAAGTTGGACGCATTCATCCAGACTAAGGTAACGGGGAAGATGCTTCGTCAGCTTAGGTGAATCAAGGTCTTGGATGGGATTTGCTTTCAGCTGCTTAGTTTTTATCGTCAGATACTTGTAAAATGAACGTATTGTAGATATCTTTCTTGCGCGAGAAGCTGCATTTATGCCGTATTCCTTGACATGGCTTGTGTGGCTGCGCTCACGGTCGCGGGCCATAAAACTCAGGTAATCGTAAACATCGCTGAGTGTGACTGATCCAACAAAATTCAGATCAACGTCCTCAATTGAGATATTCTCAAAGGGCGTGCTGCGAGGAACATTGCCCTTGGCAATCTTCATATACCGGAAGAACGTTCTCAAATCCAAATAGTATTCATCAACAGTTTTTTTTGAGTGGCCCTTGACGGTCTCATGGTACACAAGAAAATTCCGAATGATTTCCGGCGCCTCAGAACGATAATCCATTTTGCATCCACCTTTACATAAACCAGTTTGTATGGATTTCTTTCAGATAATCTTTATATTATCATTATATAGGGAAGGGTCAAAAAAGTCAAGACATAATTGAACAAAATAAAAATTTTGTTCAATGTAGGGGAGTCTTTAAAGGGTAAATTCCTGTCAGACGTTGATTTTCACGGTTAAATCAGTTATAATGTTTTTTTTGCTTTGCATTTCTTGCTTTATTCAGAGCCGCAGAGCCGCATATGAAATGCTTTAAAATATTTTCTTCCTATTGACTTTCTGGTGTTTAATATAGATATTATATAGCTTCTTCACGCGGTTTGCTGAAGGTTTTATCGCTGCTCGGAACTGCTGGAAACTGTCTTTACATTTATAAATTTTGGAGATAATTGGATACCCGCATCCTGTACACTATGCACACCACCAGCTGCGGACCATCCGCTTAGAAATCGCGCCCGATCTGTCCTTCAAGCTTGCCACACGTATACAAGGTACTGGGATGGCACTAAACTTTCTTCACCGATGATCGAGCGCTTTCCGCTGACGCAGTAGTTCGTAGTTTCCGTACAAACTACAATTCACAATATATCAAGTAAGCATGACATGCTGTTATTGTTAATTTTTTGTGAATTTATGTTTGCTTATTGTTTTTTATCACTTTGTGGTTGGCTTTCTGTATCAGTTTCGTCTACTGACAGGGGCTTACTTTTCAAACAACAATCCCATAGCCTCACGAACGGTGCGAACCTCATAGACGGTCAGACCATCTGGAACCTGAACCCTCCCTTTTCGCTGTTTGGGTATTACGCACTTGTAGAACCCGTGTCGGGCGATCTCTGAGAGGCGCTGGTCAAGCTGCGTTGCTGTACGCAGTTCCCCGGTCAGTCCCACCTCCCCTACTGCCACCAAATCGTCAGGAACAGGGATGTCACGGTAGCTTGAAGCAATGGCCAGAACTGCTGCCAGATCCGCCGCTGGCTCATTTATATAAAGGCCACCAATAACATTGATATATGTATCACATCCGCCGATCCGCAGACCACCCCTTTTCTCCAACACTGCCAGAAGCAGCATAGCCCGGTTATAGTCCAGGCCATTTGAAGTCTTACGTGGAACATTGAAGCTTGTCGGTGTAAGTAGTGCCTGAATCTCTGCCAGAACCGGTCTGGACCCCTCCATCACACAGGCAACACATGTTCCTGGCGTGTTCTCAGGTCTGCCGGACAACAGCATCTCGGAAGGGTTTGGTACTTCTGCAAGCCCAGAATCGAGCATTTCAAAAACGCCTATTTCATTTGTGGAACCAAATCGATTTTTTGCTGCTCTCAATACTCTATAGCTTGCGGTCTGTTCCCCTTCAAAGTATAGCACACAGTCGACCATATGTTCTAAGACTTTTGGTCCCGCGATGGCCCCTTCTTTATTTACATGGCCTATTACGAAGACCGTCACACCATAGGTTTTTGACAGCCGCATAAGCTGAAGCGTACACTCCTTAACCTGTCCAACACTCCCTGGAGCGCTGTTAAGCTCTGGAGAATACAGTGTTTGAATCGAGTCTGCGATGACGAGTTCCGGTTTTGTTTCCTCCACTGCATCCAGAATATCGCTTATATTTGTTTCGGACAGAACCAGTAGATTTTTGGTGTCCACACCAAGTCGTAGAGCACGCATTTTGAGCTGGCGCTCAGACTCTTCGCCAGTGACATAAAGAATTCTGTTTTGCTGACCAATGTACTGACAGATCTGTAAAAGAAGTGTGGATTTTCCAATACCTGGTGCACCGCCTACCAGCACAAGAGAGCCGCGCACCGCTCCACCGCCAAGGACACGGTTCAGCTCACCCAGTCCGGTATCAAACCTAACCTCCTCTGTCACGTCAAGGTCCGGAAGTCCCACCGGGTGCTTTTTAAATGGGGTAGATGACGTCTTCTTCTCAGCCTTTGCCGGCGTCGCTGGTGGCTGTTCAACCAGGGTGTTCCAACTCCCGCAGACGGTACATTGCCCCATCCACCTTGGAAATTCATTTCCACATTCAGTGCAGTAAAAAATTGTCCTTTGCTTCATTTGCCCTCCGTTTTTTTACTCTGTCTGTTGTTGGGAAAAATACTCTAAAAAACCTCCGGTAATAACCGTTGCCAGTTTAAGCTGATACGTCTCGTCCTCCAAAAGTGCTGCTTCCTGTGGATTAGAAAGAAAGCCACATTCAATAAGAATCGCTGGACAATTGACAGCGTTCATAAGAAAAATCGTCTCAGGAATTTTGGAGGCGGAACTTCTGTTGCCCGCATTTACATTTTCCATAAGAAGTTTCTGCATCGCGTCCCCAAATTTGTCGCTGCCATCAGTTGGACCAAAAAACACCTGTGAACCACTTGGACCGGTGGTGGCATAAATATTCTGATGGATACTGATCAATGCTGCGTTGCTTATTCCATTAATCAGTGCAAGTCTGCTCTTCTGATCGGCTACTTTTTTTGCGCGGATAGTAGTGGCATCATTTGGATAATCTAACTGCTCTGAAGTGCGGGTCATAACGGGGATCACGCCGTAGAAAGCCGCCAGCTGTTCCGCACGAAGGGCAATTTCAAGGTTGATTTTGCTTTCATAGGTTCCAGTAATGGAAACAGCTCCTCCGTCTGCCCCACCATGGCCGGGATCCAGAACCAGTGTTGTCATTGAACGTGGGGACGTATACCGATCCCCCATTGCAGGGAGCTTTGGCCCAGACCAGGTAAAACAAGCCATAAATACAGAAAAAATCAAAAACATGGATAAAATCAGACTAATGAACGCAGAAAGCTTCATAACCGCACCCCCTCGCTCTCGTTAAAGAATATGTTTGGTGGGCTATAGGTTATGCGCTGAAAATCATTTGTCTCTTCCCATGCAGCGATTTGCCAGTTGCAGAACTCTCCAGCTGTCCTCAGCCACGTTTAAGACACAAGCTGTGTATTTTCCAGTAAAATTATCCGCGATAAAACCACTATCTTTAGCATTACATGACACAAAAGAATATCCCCCACGTATAGCTTTCTGGATAAGGAGGCTGACTATACACCGTTCAAGCTCATCTGCCAGCGCTCCGGAAAGAGCATAAAAGTCAACTGACAGTCCTCTATTCCAGCTTTGGAAATCAAAACTTTCATGATAGAGGAAAACAGCCCTAACTTCTCCGTCATCAAACGCAGCAAGAACTTTGTACTGAGGATTCTCCATTAAAAATCGAGAAAGCTCAATAGTTCTGTGGACCATGCAGTAGATAAACTGTGAGACGGTCTCTGTCTCCTCTTCATGCATATGTCTTATTTCCAGCATTTTATTTTTTCCTTTCACATCGCCACTCTTGCGGCATAGTATGTTCCGGACGCGAAAGCGCCCAATCTGATGAGGAGGAAACTTAATTTGGAGAACAACAAGCAAGAAGCGCCAGACGATTGTGGAACCAAATGCGGAGCATTGCCTCAGTGTGCACCGCTTGCCACATCGTGGGTACCGGTGCAACAGGAAAACCCACCAGTTTATGGCAGCTGTGAGGCTCTAACCAGAGGAACCTTGTTCCCCGGTCTGGACCTTCCGTTTCAAAATATGGTAAACAAATCCAATCCGTACACTGGAACACCGCTTGGAGAACTATTGTCCCTCAGCTTTGTAGTCCGTGAGCTGCAGCTCTATCTGGATACCCACCCTCACGACCAAGAGGCGTTTAAGGCAATGAAGGAAACCATCTCCCTCCTGAAAGAGGGCCGTCGCCGGTACATCAAGCAATATGGTCCACTTACCGTCGGGGATCTGGAGTACAGTGAGAGCTACAACTGGCTTATGGATCCGTGGCCCTGGGAATACGCTGAAAGGACGGGGAGATAATGTTTAGCTATACAAAAAGTCTTGAATATCCAGTTAAGATTGCGGCCACGAACCCCGAACTGGCAAAGTTTATCATAAGTCAATATGGTGGACCGCATGGAGAACTTGGCGCATCACTGCGCTACCTGAGTCAGCGGTACTCCATGCCATACCCAGAGCTAAAGGGATTACTTACAGACATAGGTGTTGAAGAACTAAGCCACCTTGAGATTGTGGCATCGATTATACATCAACTTACACGGAACATGACTGTAGAAGATGTCAAAAAGGCAGGTTTTGAGCAATATTTTGTAGATCACACTGCCGGTGTCTATCCACAGTTCGCATCAGGGGCGCCCTGGACAGCCGCCACTATCGGTGTCACGGGTGACGTTATAACAGACCTCACGGAAAACATGGCAGCAGAACAGAAAGCCCGGACGACTTATGACAATATCCTGCGTCTATCCGATGATCCAGATGTCAACAACGCGATCAGATTCCTGCGCCAACGCGAGGTGGTTCACTTCCAGCGTTTCGGCGAGGGACTGAATCTGGCCCTGGAGAAGCTGAACCAGAAAAATGTCTATGTAACTAACCCGGCTTTCGACAGGCCAGCAAGGTAATAACCCAAAAAACAGGGCATACGGACTTCTTTCCTTGCAAAGCTGGCGCTTTAGCGCCAGCTTCATTCTTTCTTTCTTCCGACACCGATTTTTTGAAGGCCAAGCGTCTCGCAGACAGCTTGCCAATCCAATCCAACTGCCGTAATCCCGCACTGAATCAGCAACTGTACCAGAACTGCTCCCCATAGCTCCAGCATTCCGCTGGCCGAAGCTATGGTGAGTAATCCTTCCAGGATCATTGAAATGAGCCACAACAGGTTGAACCGGCGGTTTACGCTTTTCGATAGTTCCACAGCCCATGACACCAGCGCAGGGTCACTACCACAGATAATCACATCCACTCCTTCCGTATCCATATCCTCCTGAGTGGGAGCTTCCTTAAGAAGAATCCCTGTTTCAGCAAGAGTAAGCAGCTCCCCATCCTCAGAGCTGTCTGTAATTACAGCTAAGTTATCGTCATTGTCACGAGTCTCAAGAATATAACGGAGCCGAGATACTTTGTCTCTGGGCAGACAATCCGCATATATTTCGTTAATACCAACAGCACGACCTACGCTTGTTGCAAGAATGGCATTATCTCCAGTCATAAGTGCGATGTTTGGCACATCACACTCCCTCAGCTCCCTCACAGCACGGGATGATGATTCCTTCACGGAGTCCTCAAAATCAATTCGTCCAACATAGGTTTTCCCCACTGCCACAAAGGCTGAAGTACAGTCCTTAGTACCAAAATCACCTTTTATCCCGAGCGTCTCCATAAGTTCTATGCTACCAATGGACAATATCTGTCCCGACATCTGCACAACACAACCAACTCCGCGTGTCTCAATGTGTTTTTCTATTCTGTCTTTTTCAATCTGAATACCTGCACGTTCAATCACAGCCTTTGCAAGCGGGTGTTCAGAACAGCACTCCGCGTAAGCGGCGAGAAACAAAAGCTCATCCTCACTTATCCTGATCGGATCCACACCTGTCACCCTGAAATGTCCTTCAGTAATGACACCCGTTTTGGCAAAAACAGCAGAAGTTACCTTAGACAGCGATTGAAGTGTGTCGGCAGACCGAAAATAGATTTTTTTTGAGAACATTTGTCCGGTGACATCCTGAGTTAAAAATGCCAATATTTCCCCTAAGTAGCAAAAAGATGCTCCCACAGCCACAATTCCCGCGCGGTAAAGCCATTTTATGAATTTGAAGCTGTCAAAAAGCGGCACAACACCACCTATTATAATCGATATTCCCAGGACAAGCCAGATATAGTAGTTGTTTAAGGCTCGAAACTCCGCTATTTGCTTAAAATTTTTTCCATGGATCTCTTCTGTCACTTCACTTGCGCAGGTAAATGCGAGCTCATCTCGCTTGATACCTGGACTCTCAAGCTTTCTTTCAGTCTCTTTGAGGTGGACCCCAACGTAATTATCAAGAAAGACAGTTCCGACCTCCAAAAGGAGGATAGAAACCGATGCTGTCATAAGCCGACCTGCCCCAGCAGCCGCGCAGGTGATCAGCAGAAACGCCAGATTCCTGGTTAAAAAATGCATTTTCAGCGCGTCCCTCACAAATGACGCCACTGTCCCCAGGGATGAAACAAGAAATGCTGTAATCCTGAAACCTAAACGCCAGGAATCCGACAATGTACTGATGTATGAGAGTGCGAACAGAAGCATTGCAACAAGTATGCGTGCTGCAAAGGCCAAAGCTTCTCTCGATATTCTTTTCTCACTTTTATGCCGATAATCAGGGAGCTCCTCCTCTTCTTCAATTGGAATATTCAACTGAATGTCAAGTTCCTCCAATTGCTCGCCGATGTGGATATTTATCTCATCAGTCGTGTCATCAGTCGTG
>CAYPMJ010000078.1:0-9421 GCA_964411785.1 uncultured Oscillospiraceae bacterium | reverse complement strand
GCCTGATTGAAGTTGCAAAAATTCAAAGCACCGAAGCATCCAATAAAATTGAGGGCATTGTGACTACGAGTACCCGCATCAGGCAGTTGATAGAGGAAAAGACTACACCGAGGAACCGGGATGAAAGCGAGATTTTAGGTTATCTGGATGTCCTGAACACCGTCCGTGCTGATGCCGTTCAGGAATAACTTCCATCCGGAGAAGACTCATTTCGTCCAGCTTTGAGAGCAATATGGACGATTCGGGTCTTTCACCCTATAGAACGTGCGCTCACCGGGCGCACACAAAAAAAGACGCCATATCCAGCCCTAAAGCTGAACATGGTGTCTTTTTCGTCAGCCAATCCCGTCTGACAGATGCTCATTTCGTAATTTCAGTCTAAACCTGTTCTACGAACACCTGTCTAAGGCCGGGCGCTTCACTTTAATTACGAGCGTCAGGTTTAATAAGCTTTTCATCTCTCCGGGAGGTAATCCAGCGGGTCCTGGGGCGTCTCCCCGCCGGGCCGGACCTCAAAGTGAAGATGCGGCCCGCTGGCTCTCCCCGTGGCCCCCATCTTTCCAATCAGATCCCCCTGGGCGACCTTGTCGCCCTCCTCCACCAGTATCTTGCTAAGATGGGCGTAATATGTCACGTCGCCGTTGTCATGCTGTATCTTTATGAGGTTGCCGTACCCGCTGCCGCCGGAGTACGATGCATAGATGACCGTCCCGCCGTCTGCTGCGTAGACCTCGGTTCCGGAGGCATTGGCGATGTCCACTCCCTTGTGATTGCTTGAGCCTATATCCACGTTTCTTTTCCCGAAGAGCGATGTGATGACGCCCTCCGCCGGCCACTGATACTCGCCTGTTGAGTCCGTGCGTGAGCCGGGGATGCTCCCCACCAGCACAACCTCAGGCGTCGGGTCCATCAGCACGTGGGACTCGGCCGTGACCGACGCGACCTCCACGCCGTTCTCAAGGCTCACAAGGTACGACGCGCAAAAGCTCCCATCTCTCCCGCTCTGAAGTACGGTCACCTCGTCTGAATAGCCCTCGTCATCGTACTCAACCACGGTCGTGTACGGCAGCGAGCCCACCTCCTGGACAAGCTCGCGGCTCTCCACAGTCAGTATCCCCTCTCCGCTCTCAGGCGCAAGCATCTCAGCTATAATCTCAGGGTCGCTCTCCAGCGCCTCGCTCACAAGCAAGGCCTCCACAGCAACATCCTCCGCAAAGGAGACCGACACCGTATTGTCCGTTGAATAGGACTCAAGAAGCTCCTCAAGGATATCCCCCAGCTCCTCAAAGTCCTCTCCCCTGGCAACGGGCTCTCCGTCCACCAGTATGGCATATTGATATAAGATGCCTTCCACGCTCTCCACCAGCCGTCCGGCGACGGCCTCCGCACCGTCATCGGAGAAGCCCAGGCCGGCGCTCACCACGACGTCCCCCGCAAGGCTCACGTCCTGCCCTAGGATCCCGGAGGCCTCGGCCTCTGCAAGCTCAACAGCCGAGATGAGCTCCTGACGGCTGCTCACCATCCCCAGCTCCTCCCCGTTGTATGACACCAGGTAGCAGCCGAAGGAGCTGCACAGGAGTAACGATGTGAGAAGCGCCCCCGCTATGGTCGCCAGCGACGCTATCACCCTCACTCTGCGCTTTATATGTCTCCCTGAGACAGCAGCGCCCTCCCCGCTCCTTTTACAATCCCTGTAATCATTGTAAACAGTTGTCATAATACCCTCCCAATGGTAACAAATTGGTTACAATTAGTTACAATCGGAATATACACCCTTTTGAGGGAAATGTCAACACCTGCGACAAAAGAAGCCAGAAAAAAACCTCAATTTCTGCAATATGACCACATTCCGGTTTACGTAAGTGAAGATTATGTCCCCTTAAATGTTACAAACCGGGGTGATGCCGGGGGTGTGTCCGCCTGGGAACGGGAATAGAAGCGGGACAGCATCAATAAAATAGGGGTGAAGGAAGGAGGGGACGGCTATGGCATACGAAGACAACCGGATGACCGGAGCGCCTAATAATATTGTGATAGAGGGGCGCGAGAGGATATCCGTCTCGGGCGTCACGGAGGTTGAGAGCTTCAACGAGCAGGAGGTCATCATGGACACAACGCTTGGGCGGCTGACGGTCCACGGGGACGGACTTAACATGGAGAAGCTCAGCGTGGACAGCGGGGACGTGCTCATACTGGGCAGTGTGTACAGCCTTGAGTATGAGGACACTGCCCGGGAAAAGGGCGGCTTTCTGGCGCGGCTCTTCCGGTAGGCGATGGAGGTCATTATCAGGGGGCAGTTAATTGAGGCTGCCCTGTCCATGCTTTTAGGCGTGGCGGCCGGGTTTCTCTACGACCTTCTCAGGGTACTTCGCAGGAGGGCTGAGAACGGCCTTTTCACCGCCTTAACCGACGGATTTTTCTGGCTTTGCTCCGCTGCCGGACTTTTCGTGCTCGGGCTATGGGCGGGAGGCGGAAAGCAGAGACTTTATATAACTGTGCTGGCCGTCTCAGGTGCGGTGCTTTATTCCATATATCTCAGCTCCTTTGTGGTGAGGGCCGGGCTGTTTATTACTGACGGCGCTCTGAGGGCGCTCCATTTTATCCTGACCCCGCTGCGTCTTGTGGGAAAATTTTTACGAAAAAAAGGAGAAATTTTAAAAAAACTCTTTTCTTCCGCGGGAAAATGGTATAGAATGGTGGCGGAGAAAAACAGAGGCAGAGGATCCGCCGGCGATACTGGAGGTTGCAAGGATGCACATAAGGCGCACAGGTATACTTACGAAGATGGTCTTAGCTGTACTGCTGGTGTATGCGGTGGTGTCGCTCATAGCGCTGCGCGGGAAGATAACGCAGGCGGAGCAGAAGAATGTGGAGCTGCAGCAGCAGGTGGCCGATCTGACCGCTCAGAACGACGATATTCAGTACGACATTGAGCACAGCGAGGACGACGACGTGATCCGGGACATAGCCAGGGATAAGCTGAACCTTGTAGAACCGGGTGAGGAGGTCTTTTACGCGGGCTGATGGTGTGAGCCGGCGGAGGGTGCTCTCTGCCGTCCGCGCCTTAGTGTGCCGCGTTTAAAGGCATATCCCGCCGATTTCATTATCCTAAAGAGAGGGTTAGCCTGAGGATGGAATTTGAAAAGGGAGCAGTTGTAAAGGGCAAGGTCACCGGCCTTGCCAGGTTCGGGGCTTTTGTGGAGCTTGCGCCGGGGAAGTCCGGGCTTGTTTACATCTCCGAAATCTCAAACGCCTTCGTAAAGGACGTGGCAGACTACCTCACCGTGGGGCAGGAGGTCACAGTAAAGGTGGTCAGCATCGACGCTGCCGGACGGTTGAATCTGTCCATCAAGCAGGCGCAGCCCATACAGCCTGTCCAGCGTCCTGAACCGGTGGTGCACCGTCCGCCGTCTCCCCCTGCGCCGGCTCCGGTGGAAGTGGGCGAGGACGGGCCTGTGAATGCTGATTTCGAAGACAAGCTCAAGAGATTCATGAAGGACTCGGACAGCAAGATGTCCGACCTACGCCGCCAGTCTGAGCGGCGCGGCACAAAACGCAGACGATAAAGCGGGAAAAAAGACAGCGTGAAAGGCGATAATGCCTCCCACGCTGTTTTTTTAATGAATAAATTAAATATCCATCCTCATCTCATAAGCTTACCCACAAGGTCCCGGAGGACCTGCGCGTGATGCGTCTCCTCCTGGGCAAGCTCAGTAAAAAGGGCCGCCAGTACTGGCTCACCCACGGCTTCAGACGCCTCAATATAGCGCTGTGCGCTCCTCCCCTCGCTCTCCCAGCGCCGGCGGAGCGCCGGAAGCAGCGTGGGGGCGCTGGGCTTTTTATGTGTCGGCGGGCAGGTGTCCCCTGTCCGGAGGAAATACTCCGCCTGGAGTCTCCTGACGTGGCGCTCCTCCTCACTGCGAAGCTCCCTCAGTGGCCGCTCGGCGGCACTGCCCCTTGTCTTCATAATAAGAAGCGTGTAGGCGGCGGCCTCAAAGGTCTCCTCCTCAATAAGATTCCGCAGAAGCGGCACAGGACTTCCGGACACGCTCTCCTGTCCAGGGCTCCCCTCGGACACACGTCTCCAGACACGTCTCAGGTTTTCAATATCAATGTCTTCCATATTCTGCACCTCACCGCATTCTATGCGGCAGGTCAGATTGCTGTCACACTATCAGCGGCCCTCCAGGGTGAACATGGCCGGCAGGAGATCCCGAAGAGTGTATCTCACATACTGCCCGTCAGCCCTGCCGCATATGACCTCCATATCCGCCGAGAACTCCGCCAGCACCTGACGGCATATGCCGCACGGAGTGCAGTAGTCTGTGCTGTCCGGGGAATAAACAGCTATCCGGCTGAACTCACGGCACCCCGCCGACACCGCCTTGACTGCCGCCGTCCTCTCAGCACAGATGGCGCAGCCGGAGGATGCGTTTTCCACATTGCACCCTGAAAAGACCTCCCCGTTGCTGCACTCCAGCGCCGCTCCCACGGAAAATCCCGAGTATGGCGCATAGGCGCACGCCGCGGCCTTCCGAGCGCACTCCATAAGCTCCTTTGCTGTCACTGCCCTCTCCTCCCCATTATTTAAATCCGTTGAAGGTCCAGTCTGCGATATTGCGGAAAATATTGGACTGTGACGGAGCAAGTCCCGTAATCTCCCCGACCCGCGTCAGCACCTGATATTTCTTGAAGGCGATGGGCACTATTGGGGCCTGGTCCAGTATCGCCATGCAGAGCTCCTCCGCCGCAGCTTCACGGGATGTCTCGTCCTCCGCCCCCTGCATCTTCCGCACAAGCTCCTCAAAAAGCTCGTCTTCCACCCCGCCATAGTTCATTGAGCCCTCCGGCGACAGCAAAGGGGTGAGGTCAAAATCCGCTTTAAGCCGCGTCTCGCCCAGATACAGGTCAAAATCTCCCTCCCGCAGCGCGGACATGTACTCGTCCCAGGTGAGGATGGCAAGCTCCGTCTTTATGCCCATGTTCGTAAGGTCGGTGGCGATTCGCTGCGCTGCCGCTGTTTTATAGGTGCTGTCGTCATTTACTATAAGCTTAAGATTGATATCCCCGTAATACTCAAGAAACCCGTCCGCGTCAATGTCCTCAAGACCGATGAAATTCGCCGCCTCCAGAAATGCGAGACGTGAATAATCCGTGTCCTCCTCCCAGGCCTCGTCATAGTACTCCAGCACAGGATTCAGCACCAATGGCGCCTCCTCCACAAGCCCGCCGTATATCTCCCCGCATATGGTCCCGCGGTCCACAAGATACGACAGCGCGCGCCGGAACTCATCCTCTGCAAGCGCCCCTTGCTGCGTATTGATGCCAAGGTAGACGAGATCCGTTGTGGCATAGCTGCGCGTCTCATGTATTGTGTAAACATTAAACGCCATAAGTCCCGTAGGATCAGACGCCAAAAGGTCCAGGTCGCAGTTGAGGAGCGACTCAACCAGCTGCGATATGGGCTTCTCCTCCAGATATATGATGGCCGGGAGCCCTTCCACCGGGCTCCTGTAATCCCGGAACACGCGAAGTCTGTCCACATCGAGCCTGTAAGGGCCTGTACCTGTCGGCACAGCATTCTCCGCCGTGCCCTCGCGGACTATGGGAGTATCGAGAAGGGAGGGGAGCATATAGTTGGGATACCGGAGCGTCACCTTTACCGTCAGCTCATCAAGCGCCTCCGACGACTCTATGCAGGAGAGCCTTGAGGAGTATTTGTCGGACAGCCGCGCCGCGCTGAGGGAGTACACCACATCCTTCGCCGTGAGCGTCCCGCCGTCGTGAAAGACCGCGTCGCTCCTCAGTGTGATTATGTACTGTACTCCGTCCACGGTCGTGAAGCTCTCGGCAAGGCACAGCTGCGGCTCAAGCTTCTCATCAAGGACAAAGAGCCCCTCGTAGACAAGCCCTGTGACCTGCTCATTGAAAACATCCTGTGTCTCAAAGGGGTTCATTGTCTCGTCCGGGGTATATTGAAGCGTAAAGATCTGATCCGCTTTATACGCCGGCTCGCGCACCTGAGCGGCTAAGTCCCCTGTCGTGTCATCATCCTGGGGCTCCTCTTTCTCAGCCTGCAGCTCACCGCAGCCGGTGAGCAGGAGCAGAATGGCAATGACTGCCGCCAGGGATCTGTGGTGTCTCCTCAATCTCACCGGTCTCCATCCTCCAGCATTATCACCGCCGCCTGACTGCCGCGGATGCCGCCTGTAAAACGGTGCGACCAGTACTTCCCGTGCAGACAGTACGTACACTCCTCCGACACATCCACGTTCTCCAAAAGCAGACCGGCCCTTAAGAGCAGCGCTCTGTTTATGCCCTTGAGGTCAACGAGGCTCTTGCCCAGCTGCGACGCAGGACGAATGAATCTCTCCGCATCGTCACCCAGAATCTGCCGCACAGCCTCCGGCACATCCCGGCCCGTCTCAAAGCAGCACTGGCCTATGCCAGGCCCGATCGCAGCGCGTATGTCGCATGGGCGGCTTGCGTAGTGCGCTGTGAGCGCCCGGACAGTCTCCCCCGCCACATCCCTCACCGTCCCGCGCCAGCCGGCATGGGCAGCCCCTATGGCCCTGCGGACGGGATCATGGAACAGAATCGGTATGCAGTCGGCCACGAATATGAAAATGGGCAGACCCGGTGTATCTGTCACAAGCCCGTCGCCCTCAAACGGGAGCGGCTTGAAGAGCTCATGGCTGTCCGCCATGGTCACGGCGCGGACGGCGCTCCCCATCACCTGCTTTGTGAACACCCGCTCCTCCGGCAGAGACAGCGCGTCTGAAAGTCTCCGGTAGTTCTCCCGGACATTCTCAGGATCATCCCCACGGTTCTCCCCTAGGTTGAGGCTTGAATATACTCCAGTGCTTACCCCACCAAGCCGTGTGGTAAAACCGTGCGTCGTCCCCAGCAATCCGCTTCTCACGGTGACAACGCCGTTTTCAGATGTCTGACTCCGCATAGTCCTGTCCTTTCCGACGCCCCGGGACTACTCGTTCCTCCCGCAGCACTCCTTATACTTGAGTGGACGGCTGCCGTCCTCCTTCCATTTTCCACATGGACATGGGTCATTGCGCCCCGGCTTCTTCGCGGCTCGGACGGGCTGTCGCTTGACGCTCTTATCTCCCCCGGCCTGAGCCGACCCGCCGCCCTCGACCATGCGCTTTGCCACGCTCCGGCGCTGTATCGGCTGCTCCTTGACCACCCGCACAGTGTAAAGTCGGCGCACAACCTCCTCCTTCACACCGTTTATCATGGCCTCGAACATCTCAAAGCCCTCTTTTTTATACTCGTCCACCGGGTTCTCCTGCGCATATGCTCGCAGCCTGATACCCTGCCGCAGCTCGTGCATCGCGTCGATGTGATCCATCCAGTACTCGTCAACCACCCTCAGCAGAAGCTCCCGCTCCACGTCCCTCATAAGAGGAAGTCCGGTGTCCGGACGGTTCCCCAGAGTCTGCTCCTTCTGGGCATAGACGGCGTCTGCGCGGGATGAAAGCCAGGACATGATGTCGTCCGCACTGAGGCTCTCCGCCTTCTCCTCCTGCTTTTCAAGCTCCTCTTTTGTGATGAAAAGTCCCAGAAACGGCGCTGCAGCCTCCTGCACCTCGGCTTTCGTGATGCTCTGGGCCGCCCTGCCGTGGTGTCCCTCCTCCTGCGGCGCCGTGGTCCCCGTGAGGACGGCGGACCTTATGACGTCGGTCACCATCTGGTGAATATTCCCGCTTATATCCTCCCCGTCCAGCACCCTGCGGCGCTCATTATAGATGAGCTCACGCTGCTTGTTCATCACGTCGTCGTACTCCAGCACTGCCTTTCGGGACTGGAAGTTCCTGCTCTCCACGCGCTTCTGAGCATTCTCGATGGCGCCCGAGAGGAGCTTCTGGTCGATCGGCTGATCTTCCGGAATGTGCAGACTCTCCATCATGCCCATTATGCGCTCTGTTCCGAAAAGACGCATTATGTCGTCGGTCATCGCTATATAAAACTGTGTCTCTCCCGGATCACCCTGCCGGCCTGAACGGCCTCTAAGCTGATTGTCTATGCGCCTGGACTCGTGGCGCTCCGTGCCCAGCACAAAAAGCCCGCCGGCCTCTCTTACACTCTCTGCCTCCCTGGCGGTGACAGCCTTGTATTTCTCCATGGCTGCGGCGTATTTCTCCCGCGCTTCCAGTATCGTCTCATCCTGCGTCTCGGCGTAGCCCGTCGCTTCCGCTATCACCTCATCCTCATAGCCGGCCTTTCTGAGGTCGGCTCTCGCAAGAAACTCCGCGTTGCCTCCCAGCACTATATCCGTCCCGCGTCCTGCCATGTTGGTGGATATGGTCACGGCGCCCAGCTTGCCCGCCTGGGCGATTATCTCCGCCTCCCGCTCATGGTTCTTTGCATTCAGCACATTGTGGGGGATACCCTCTTTTTTCAGAAGCGCCGACAGGTGCTCGCTCTTCTCGATGGAGATGGTCCCCACCAGCACCGGCTGACCCTTCTTATGGCACTCCTCGATCCTGCGCAATATGGCGGAGTTCTTACCGTTTTCGTTCTGGTAGACAACGTCCGGGTTGTCCTTCCGGATAAGCGGCATATTTGTCGGTATCTCCACGATATCCAGATGGTATATCGCTCCGAACTCCTCCTCTTCAGTGAGCGCCGTGCCTGTCATGCCGGAGAGCTTTTCATACAGGCGGAAAAAGTTCTGAATTGTTATTGTAGCCTGGGTCTTGTTCTCGCTCTGCACGTCCACCCGCTCCTTTGCCTCGATGGCCTGGTGCAGTCCCTCCGAGTACCGTCTGCCGAACATAAGCCGGCCTGTGAACTCATCTACAATTATTACTTCCCCGTCCTTGACCACATAGTCCACGTCGCGCTTCATTATGCCCCTCGCCTTCAGGGCCTGGTTTATGTGGTGGGAGAGTGTGGCGTTCTCTATGTCGGCGTAGTTCTCCAGGTTGAACGCCCGCTCAGCCTTCTCGATGCCGGCGGCGGTGAGAGTCGCTGTGCGGGACTTCTCATCCACGATGTAGTCGGCGTCAACCAGAGAATTGTCCTCCTTCTCATCAGTCGATGCATATACAATCTTCCTCAGCCCCGCCACAAAGTCGTCTGCCTTCCGGTAGAGATCCGTCGACTCGTCCGCCTGTCCGGAAATGATGAGAGGTGTCCTGGCCTCGTCTATCAGTATGGAGTCCACCTCGTCCACAATCGCAAAGTTATAGCCGCGCTGGACGCGCTGCTCCTTGTACAGCGCCATATTATCCCGCAGATAGTCAAAGCCCAGCTCATTGTTTGTCCCGTAGGTTATGTCGGCAAGATACGCCTCGCGCCTCTCCTGGCTGGTCTTGCCGTGGATTATCAGTCCCACGGTAAGTCCGAGAAAGCGGTACAGCTTTCCCATCCACTCCGAGTCACGCTTGGCCAGATAGTCGTT
>CAYPMJ010000077.1:5690-9678 GCA_964411785.1 uncultured Oscillospiraceae bacterium | reverse complement strand
TTCCGAAGTCTGGGGCGAATATGACCTTTTCGATGGCGAAGAACACTACCATGCAAATACCTCCCGCCACGATTGTCGTCCCCAGGTTGTAAATTGCCGGAGGGAGGAAATTGCTGGCCACTCCCACCCACACGCTGTTGAAAGCGTTCAGAGCCAGGTTCACAACCAGAACACCCACCGCAAAGATCGGCACCTGCAGCGCAAGGGGGCCGTCGCTCCTGAATGTATACTTCCGCTGAAGAGGGAAGTCTATGAACTCTCCGAGGACGATGGAGATCCAGACCGCTATGCAGTAAGCCAGACCGCCGTCTGCCACGGAATAGCCGATAATATTAAACGTAAACGGAATACCAAACAGGGTGGCACTGGCATTGGGCCAGCCCCAGCCATTTGACGCCAGCGGCGAAAAAAGCCCCGGGAGGAATAGCATGATCAAATACTTAAAAAAAGTAACCAGATAGCTGATGATCAGGAACATTCCGCCTTCGCGAAACCACTTGGCCGCCTTCGGATGTTTCTTAGAAAAACCATCCCACATATTCAAAAATGCGGCCTTCATACCTGTGATCTCCCTTCCGTCACGATAGCGACCTCCGCCTTGGCACTGAGGTTGCCGCTCTTGGCGGTTATGCGGATCGCGCCCGTCTCACCGGCCCTCACAATGGCCATCGCCTCGCCATAGTAGGTGTCCGTTTCATCCGTCAGATAGCCCCGCAGATTGAATGGGCAGGCATTGCCCAACGCCAGCAGCTCTCCGCCGGAGACGCTGGCCTTTATCGTCTTTAGCTCCATGGGCTTCAGGATTCCATTCTTGTCGGTAAAACGAAGGCGGATAAAGGAAAGATGTCCCTGCTGTACCTTCGCCTCCTCCGGTTCGATGCGCAGCTGCGTATCAGCTTCTGCGGTCACAAGCTGAGTGCGGCCGCACTCAGCTCCGGAGCCGTCGTATGCCACCGCCTCAAGCTTTCCATTCTCATAGGGAAGCTTGAAGGTAAAAATGCAGTCGTCCTTGGCCTGCTTCTCCCCCACCTTCTTGCCATTGAGGAAGAGCGCGACCTTAGCCGCCCGGGCATAGACCTCCACCTGCGCCGTCTTCCCCTCACAGCCTCTCCAGCTCCAGCTGGGCATGGCATCTGTCATCTTCCATGCGGAGGGAGAATGCTTTTCTCCGGAAAAACATACCGGGCGGACAGCGAGATACGGTCCCTTTTCCTTCTCCAGCGCCACTCTGGTATAGAGCGCCTCGCCCAGAGGCTTACCCGTCAGGTCTATGCGCCCTGATCCTGCGGATACCCAGCCCAGGCCGCCGTCAAATCTTGACGCGTAGGTGCTGTATTCCCAGGAGCCGACCATGACCTCGCCCAGATAATCCATCCCGGCCCAGACAAAATCTCCCACAATGCGGGGTTCCTTCTTCGCCTGCTCCCGGAAGCGGTAAGCATCGTTGCAGAACGTCTCAGAGCCCAGGATCAGCCTGTCGGGATACTTCTTCAGATCGTGTTTATATCTGTATATACCATAATTATACCCGGCGATGTCCATATTGGCAAAAGCCTTGCGCGTAGCGGTATCGCACATCGGCAGGGTGGCCATGCGCTTCATGAATTCATCGCCCAGCACACCGGCCATGTCGTTAAAGAACTTACTGCCCACTGCTTTTTCCTTGGCGGCTTCCTTCCCCTGCGCCTTGCGCTTCGCGGCCTTTTCGGCTTCCTTCTTCGCCTTCTCGTCGCTGTACTGGCCGATGCCGATCGAGGTCAGGAAGTTAAAGAAAATATTGATCCCGCAGGTGACGGGTCGGGTGTCATCCAGCGAATGGAGGAACTCCGTCATCTCCTTCGCCAGCGCGATGCCCTTTGGCTGAGCGGTCTCGCCGACCTCGTTGCCGGTGGAGTATAAAACGACGCATGGGTGGTTGTAGTCCTTCTCCACCATATCCGTCAGATCCTGCTTCCACCAGTCATAGAAATAATCCACATAGTCATGGACAGTCTTGTGAATATACCAGTGGTCAATATACTCGTCCATCACCAGCATACCCTGGCGGTCGCACTCCTCCAGCAAAGTCTTGGAGCAGGGGTTGTGAGCGGAGCGCACCGCGTTATAACCGTTCTCCTTCAGCAGCCTCACCCTGCGCGCTACCGCGTCAGGATCGCAGATGGCGCCCAACAGGCCATTGTCATGGTGGATGCAGGCTCCCTGGAGGATATAGCGGCTGCCGTTGATCTTAAAGCCGTCCTTGCCCCAGGAGAGGGTGCGCAGTCCGAAAACGGTCTCCGCCGTATCACCGGCAAATGTGGCTTTGCAGGTATAGAGCCTGGGAGTGTCCGGATGCCAGGGGAGGGCTCCGGGGATCTCCAGCTCGAAACGGACGTTCCCGTCACTCTCAGAGACGCCACTGGCGATCACCTTGCCGTTATCCCATACCTCCGCTTTCACGGAGCCATTCCCGTGGGTCTTAACCTTTATCTCCACCTTCGCGGGAGAAAGGGAAATGGTGCGCACACGCAGATCATTGGGGCCGATGTACTTCGCGTCTCCCACCCAGAGCTTTACCGGGCGGTAGATCCCCGCGCCGGAATACCACCGGGAATTGGGCTGATCCGCATTGCGCGCGATCACCTGGATGGTATTTTCCCCTTTCAGGAGTTTGCCTGTGAGATCCACATAAAAATTCGTATATCCATAGGGGCGGTAGCAAAGCTTCTCCCCGTTCAGGAAAACCTCCGCATTGTGATAAACCCCTTCAAACTCCAGCAGGAGTGTCTTCCCGTCCCAGGATGGTTCAGGAACAAAGCTTTTCTCGTAAAGATAATCGTAGCCCTCATACCAGCCGGTATTGACTCCGCCGGCAGAGGTGGCCGTGCGCGCTTCATAGCGCGCCGCATCGTGGGGGATAGAAACCGGCTTACCAGGGGCAGCTTCCCCATCATGCCTGCATGTCCATCCAGAGCAAAAGTTAATCTCTCTCATGGTTGCACCTCTTTACATTCGATGTGTAGTCAGTCTCTCGGTATTCCTGGCCATTCCAGTCAGTTTACCACAGTCCATCCAGAAATTCCTGCAGTTCTTTCATATTCTGAGCGCGGTAGAAACGGTTGTCCGCATGCTTCAAGCCGCCGATCAGACGATAATTGACGTGATCCGCCCCCAGCAGTTCCTCCGCCACGGCGGCCAGCCTCTCCTGGGACTGCAAATACGGAATCGTAATATCCCAGGAGCCCTGGCGCGCGTAAATCATAAGATCGGCCAGCTCCTCCCGGTTTTCTTCCAGGTACGTCGCTGGAGAGATCTCAGCTTTCAGCTCCTCGGTCATATCTCCCACAGCCATCCCCATCCACTTGCTCTCCATGGAATCCGCCGCAGCGGTGGTTCCGTTTGAGGAAGTCCCGCACAGCTTGCGGATAAGTAAGGGAAGGCCGATGGTCTCATAATCCGCATCCATATTGTGAAACTCCATCGGGCCATAATACTCCGCAAGGGCACAGACAGAGGCTGACACAGCGGGCTTTTTCTCCTCCCCGATAAAGCTGACGTCGGAATATTCGCTGTCATTGGTCACCGCGGCCATAGTCGCCAGATACGCTCCGGCGGACTCTCCCCAGATGACAAATCGCTCCGGATCCAGACCATATTCGTCCGCATTTGCGCGCAGGAACCGGATTGCCGCTTTCACATCACAAATAGCCGCCGGATAGACAGCCTCTCCGGAGAGACGGTAGTTCACAGAAGCACAGGCGTATCCGTGTTCCCTGAAATATTCATACATATAGCGAGCCTGGTCACAGGTGCAGTCATTTTCCGCAAATCCTCCGCCGTGAACCAGAATCAGCAGAGGCCGGAGGGAACTGTCCCCCTCCGGCACATATAGATTCAGGTAATCCGACTCTGATACGTCAGAGTAGGGGAGATTCTCATACGATGTCCCTGCCCAATCCCTGCTGCCCTGGTAGGGACAGAAATGGTAATATACCAGGAACCCTACCAG
>CAYPMJ010000077.1:0-5590 GCA_964411785.1 uncultured Oscillospiraceae bacterium | reverse complement strand
TAGGCGATCGGTGTGATCATGGGATAGAAGCTATAAGTCAGTGCCAGCATTCCCATGCCGGTCACCACCACAGGCAGCAGATCCAGGAAGCGGATATTCGTAAAGAAAGCCGCTGCCAGGGTCAGAATGCCGATGATGACAGACGCAACCAGCAGATACTCCACGCTGGCAAGCGGTGCATAGTCCGCACTGAACGCCGTGTTCGGATAACGGACAGCCGCGATAGCGAAGAGGATCACGCTCACAGCCAGGAACCAGAATCCGAGATAAGTCTTCTTAGCCTTTGTTCCCTCCGACTCAGAGATCAGATCCTTGATATAGAGAGCCAGGAACAGCAGCGTCAGGATAGCCGCGACGACGGTCAGAACGGTGGACAAAGTCTTCCACCACTGGGTTACCATGTCATAGTGGGTGGTAGCGTCCTGTCCATTCATATAGTTGGAATTGGCCACCTGATATACCGTATACTTCACTGCGTCATGGACAGCCTGCTGGAAGTAGGCATCCTGAGCGATCAGAGTCTGATTGGCACTGGTGGTGATAGCGCCCAGCGGAGTGGACTCGTAAGCATTCGTGCCCAGTGTCCCGGAGAGTCCGCAGGCAATACTGTCGCGCCAGTTCATGTACATAGAGCCGTTGACCATATCCGTAACTACGAAGCCGTCAAAGCCCCACTCATCTCTTGCCACGCCAACAAGCAGCCCCTCGCAGGCACCGGCGAACTCCACACCTATCCGGTTGAAAGCGGTCATGGTGCTCTGGGTCACGTTTGCCGCAAAGGCATACTGGAAGCAGCGCAGCTCATTTTCACGGCCTCCCTGCTCGTCAAAGAAGGTGGCAGTTCCGGCTCGGTTGATCTCCTGATGGTTGAAAGCGAAATGCTTCACCTGCGTCATCAGACCCTTGGTGTATGCGCCCTCGCACAGGGCATAGGTCATAAGACCTGTGAGGACAGAATCCTCGGAATAATACTCATGGTTACGTGAATTGTAAGGAGAGCGGTGCAGGTTGGTACCCGGACCGATAATCAGGTTCTCATCTGCCCACAGGGAATCCTCACCCATCATAGCGCCCTCAGCCTCGACCAGATCCTTGTTGAAGGTGGAGGCCACCACGGGCTCCGTGTTATAAAGTGCCATGGAGGTCAGCGCGTTCTCATCATCGGAGCTGACATAGGTAGGCTCCTTAGACTCGGACGCCTGCCAGTTGTAGGCATAACCGGGCACCTGGTCATAGGCAAAGCCTGCAGGTCCGTCGTTGGTCACCACATCGCCCATCTCGATGGAGAGGATGCCGTCCAGGTTCTGGTACTCATTCTCCAGAGTAAAGCAGGCCTCGTACAGAGACATGGTATTCACCAGGTCATCATAGGTATACTCTACGCCGTCCTTCGTGATGGTTTCATCAAGACCCACTCCGATGAAGTCCTGAATCTGAAGGCCCGTCTCGACATCCCATGCAAAATTCATATCTTCGGTGGCATCGTTGGCATTGAGCTCGTATAGCTGCGCAAACAGGCCATACTCCATGTCAGACGTATAGCTCACAGCCCCTTCGCCGGTGCCGTCTTCGGTTCCAACCGTCTCCCAGCCCTGAGACCAGTCAGCGCGGGAAATATACGCAAAATCAGAATCGTAGGTGGAATAATCCGCCTGCTCGAAGCGATTCTCCACGTTCTCGTTGACCTGGGCAAGGTAAGCGGTGACATTCCCAAGGTCTACCTTCTGCACCTTGTCCTCGGAGATCTCTTCGTCTTCAGTAGAAATACTGAGATCCTCGACAGCGGTTCCCTGGCTTGCAAGGATATTGTTCAGAGCCTCATGAGCGCCGTTTGCCACTGCGAAATAATAGTCGCCGCTATCCAGCACCCACTTCCCTGCATCGGTATCATAGGAAGCGATATACTCCAGCTCAAAGGTCAGCGTCACAGTGGCGGATTCGCCTGGAGCGAGCTCCTCCGTCTTGCCGAAGTCCACCAGCTGTACGGCAGATTTCTCCGTCCCGCCCTTCGTGTAAGGCGCCTGGACATACAGCTGCACAGCGGATTTGCCGGCTACATCGCCGGTATTGGTGACCGTAACGGTCGCGGTACCCACTCCGGCCGCACTGTCGATGGTCAGGTCATCCAGCGTCTGCTCAAACGTGGTATAGCTGAGTCCATAACCAAAGGAATAGCTGACCTGTGTGTTGTAATCCCAGGGGGCATCGGCGTCATAGTCCGCATAGCCCTTCACATATTCCGTGGCGTTGGCATTGTTGAGAGCCTCCTCATCGCCGGCCACGGCATCCGCGTAACGGGTCTCATAATACTTGTAGCCCACATAAATGCCTTCGTTCTCCACTACGTACCAGTCGGACTTGCCCAGATCAGAGTTGGTCTCGGTGGTGCCGCCGTTGGTGGAAGAATTCGCCCAGGTATACAGACCCATATTGGCATTGGCAGGGGCAGATGCGGGATGTACCGCGTAAGTATCAGCCAGATGGCCGGAAGGATTGGCCTCGCCGGTCAGCACATCCACCACGCCCTCAAAGCCATAGGCTCCGGGCAGGCCGACCCAGAGAACGGCGTCAACGCCCTCATTGGTCTTGAGATAGTCAATGCCCATAGCGGAATCAGAATTGATCAGGACAATCACCTTATCAAAGGAATTGACCGCCATATCAATGACCTGCTTCTCATAAGTAGTCAGATCCAGAGGAGAGTCGTAGCTGTCCCCGTCATCCGACGTGGCGGAATTGATATTATATTCCGCAGCCTCAGATGCATAGCGGGTGATGACAACGATGGCCGCATCGCTGTACTCGCCAATCGTGTCTTCGCTCAGCGTGCTCTCATCCGACGCCACGCCTGCGCTCACCATCGTAGAGGTAGGAACCTCACCAATGATTGCGTTCATCAGGCTATCATACTTCGTGCCAAACATAAAGGACGAATGGAAACGGCTGGCGGGGTTGCTCGTATAGAACTCCACCATGGCAGGGTTGACAGAGATTCCTGCTGCTTCCAGAGCGGCCTGGAGAGACACGATCTTCGCAGTGCCGCCCTCCGTGGTGCTGGACCCGATCGTTCCGCCATATACCGGATCGAAGGACCCATAGCCTAACAAGGTCACCTTTGCGCTGCTGCTGATGGGCATCGCGTCATCCTCATTTTTCAGGAGAACAGAGCCCTCCGCGGAAATCTGCCTGAGCAGCGCTTCCTTGGCCTCCAAAAGCTCAGCCACCGAACTATATTCGGATTCAAAGTAGATGGGAGTCTCACCGGAATCGTTGACCATCTTGATGCTGGTGGTTCCCAGCTGCCCATCCAGCCAGGTGGTGTAGGTGGTAAGAATTGGCGAAATGCCTACCAGGAGTGCCAATAGAATTGCAAAGACTCCGGAAAGCGCCCGCCACAGTTTTGTGCGTGACTTCTTCATGGAATAGTCCTCCTTCTCATTTATTGGTTCGAGTTATTCTATCAGATTCCTAAAAAAAGAAGGAGATTTTGGCAAATTCTGCTGTCTGAAGGCAAATTCTGTTGTTTTTATTGGGCAAAACTGACAAAGAAGCCGGACTCAGTCCGGCATATCCATGTAATATTTGCTTCATTTCTCTGGTATTTCCAGGAGAACATCTATATGGAACATATCGTTTTCCTTCCGGCAGACCAGATTGCCGCCATATTTCTGCGCCACATACCGGATGCTCTTCATCCCATAGCCGTGAAGGCCATCCTTCGTGGCCGGAGGAACCGGCATCCCGTTTTTGAGGCAAACTGCCCCCGGGCAATAGTTCTCTATATGGATACAGACATACTCCTGATGAGCAAATACCTTAAGGAGAATCACGCGCTTCTGCGGGTCCGCCTCCCCCCGCACCGCTTCTATGGCATTGTCAATGGCATTGCTGAACATTGCATAGATGTCGGTGGGAGACATAAAGGACAGCAGGGAGCCGTCCGCCACTACCGTAAATGAAATCGCCTCCCGCTTACAGCAGAGCATTTCCTCCATCAGGATAGAATCCAGAGCATCGTTTCCGGTCCTCGCCGCCGCGGTGTAGAGATTGACGGAACTGATCAGATCCTGTATCGTTTCCGGCGGGATGACCTGACTGTTCAGGCGCAGCCGCTCCAGATGGTGCTTCAGATCATGGCAGCGGACGTTCAGCGCTTCGATCAGGGAAGAGGACAGGCTGTATTTTTCCGCCTCGGCGCGCAGCAGCCGCTCCAGGATCAGTTGCTCAAACTTCAGCTCATCCACCTGATTGCTGAAAAAAAGGACACACAGGGACACCGTACAGCCGCCTGCCCCATAGAGATCCACCACAGAGCGCAGGGTGGTGAGCTCCCTCATCTGATCCAGATAGCCCACTGCCATCATCCGCAGGCACATGGAAAAAAGCAGGATCACCATCGCGCTCAAAATCAGACTCAGCGGTTTGATCCGGATGGATACCCGTCGGTTGAGCAGCCTGGCAAACACAAAGTAGTACCCCCCGCAGAGCAAGGGATAGAGGAAGAGGGAAAGCCACAGAGTTTCTGCATAAGGCACCGCCGGCGCAAATGTGCGAAGCAAGATCTCCATCAGGAGCAGGGTACTGTGCTGGACAGCCATCCCCGAGATACAGATAAAGAGACACTCCTTCCAGCTGATTTCAAACAGAAGCCTGCACAAGAGGAAAGACAGCACCCAGATCAACAACGGGGGAATCAGCACCCATCCCGCAATATAAATATCCGTCATGCGCCAGGTCGCTGCCGTAAAAAACAACAGCGCCGCAATGAGGCGGGCAGGGAAACAGCGCCGGCGGGGAAAGCGGACCAGAAAAATCCCTTCCGCCAGAAACAGCTGAAGGAAGAACAGGAATGCCGGGGACAACCTCTCAAAAATCGCTTCCATCATCCCTTCCCTCCAAGATAACATGTAAAAGCATCGATCAGATTCTTTCTCCTGAGACGGCTGACCGGAAGCTGAAAAGGCCCTACCTTGACCGTGTCCCGGGTGATCTGCACCACATAATCCAGATTGACAATCACCGAATTGTCGCAGCGGAAGAACTGCTCTCTGGGCAGCTGCCCCTCCATCTGCTTCATGGAGCCACGGGTGCGATAGCTCTGCGTCCGGGTGACAATCTGGACATAGTGCTTATCGCTCTGGATATAATAGATCTGCCAGGTCATAATGCGCACCATGCCGTCCTCTGTCTGGAACGCCAGGGCACTCTCCCGGCGGAGCCTGCAGTTTCGGACGACCTTGTCCATCATGACCTTAAAGTCAAAATAGCTAAAGGGCTTTATGAGAAAGTCTGTCGCGTTATACTCATATCCCCGGATGGCATACTGACTAATATTGGTCACAAAGACCAGGCAGACGGCCTCATCTGACTCGCGCAGATACTGTGCGGCCTTCAACCCGTCCATCACAGGCATACGGATATCCATCATCACAACGTCATAATCCGGCTTGTATCCCTCCAGGAACGCGCTGCCGTCCTCAAAGACACGGACGTTAAACTCCTGTCCCTGACTGGCTTCATATTGCCTCAGATAGTCATTCAACATCTCCTGATCCTTCCGGTCGTCCTCCACGATAGCAACGCGCAGCAT
>CAYPMJ010000076.1:0-9726 GCA_964411785.1 uncultured Oscillospiraceae bacterium | reverse complement strand
GCGTCAGAGGCCAGAAACGCCTCAGGTATGGAGCTGCGGCGGTTCGCCGAGTCGTCAAGCGTCCGTTCCAGCCCTTGGGAGGCGGCTGTGTCGGAGGCGTTCTTCGCGTCGTTCATGACGTAACGCGCCAGTGACACGACTCGCTCGCAGCGCATCGGATTGCGCTTGTACGCCATCGCGGAGGAGCCGACCTGATTCTGTTCAAAGGGCTCGTCGAACTCCTTCATATGGGCGAGGAGCCGGATATCAGTCGCCATCTTCGCGGCGCTCTGGGATATTCCCGAGAGAACATTCAGCACAAAGGAATCCACCTTACGCGAATAGGTCTGCCCGGAGACGGGCATACAGGAGCCAAAGCCCATTTTTTCCGCTATTTTCTTTTCAACCAGCTTCACCTTCGCACTGTCGCCCCCGAAGAGCTCAAGGAAGCTTGCGCCTGTTCCCGTCGTACCCTTGCAGCCAAGCAGCTTGAGGTCTGACAGCTCATAGTCCAGCCGCTCAAGATCCATCAGGAAATCCTGGAGCCACAGGGTGGCGCGCTTGCCGACTGTAGTGGGCTGTGCGGCCTGAAAGTGGGTGTATGCGAGTGTCGGAGTGTCCTTCTGCGCACGGGCAAAGTCCGACAGCGCGGATATCAGGTTCACCAGCAGCTTCTTTATCTGTAAAAGTCCCTCGCGCATCTGAATGATATCGGTGTTGTCGCCCACATAGCAGCTCGTCGCGCCGAGATGTATTATGCCCTTCGCGCCAGGGCAGACATCCCCATAGGCGTGAACGTGAGCCATTACGTCATGACGGAATTTCCGCTCGTACTGTTCCGCAAGCTCATAGTCTATGTCATATACATGTGCGCGCATCTCGTCAAGCTGTTCGTCGGTTATGGGCAGACCGAGTTCCTGCTCACTCTCCGCAAGCGCCACCCACAGTCTGCGCCAGGTGGAGAATTTGAAATCGGGAGAAAAAATATGCTGCATGGTCTTCGAAGAATAGCGGCTGACAAGAGGACTTTCGTAGCTGTCTCTCATTTGTTCACACACCTCTTATTCCACTGTAACAGACTTGGCCAGATTTTTTGGCTTGTCAATGTCATGGCCGTTTATTTTTGCCACATAGTACGCGAACAGCTGCAGAGGGACTATCTGCGCCAGAGGAGTAAACAGCGGCTCCGCTCTGGGGACGAGTATGAAATCGTCCGCCTGAGAGATGATCCGCCTCTCCCCCTCCGGAGCGACAGCCAGCACTCGCGCACCTCTGGCCTTGACCTCTTCAATATTGGAGATGGTCTTGTCAAAAAGAGGCTCATAGCAGCACAGCGCCACCAGCAGAGATCCGGGCTCAACAAGCGCTATTGTGCCGTGCTTCAATTCCCCGGCGGGATATGCCTCCGCGAATATATAGGATATCTCCTTCAGCTTCAGCGCGCCCTCAAGAGAGACGGCGAAATCGAGATTCCGTCCTATGAAGTAGAGAGCTCTGCAGTCATGGAAGCGCTCCGCCAGGTAGGGGATATGGGGATTGAGATCCAGCGCCCTCTGGAGCTTCGCAGGCATGTCAAGCATTGCCCCGGCAAGCCTCATTGCCTCAGTGTCATCTATGCGTCCAAGGCGATGGGCTAGGTACACAGCCAGCATATCCAACACGGCCACCTGCGTTGTGTATCCCTTCGTTGTAGCCACAGCGATCTCCGGCCCGGCCCAGGTGTACAGCACGTGGTCGCAGAGCTTCGCAAGACGGCTGCCCACAACATTGACTATCGCCAGCGTTTCCGCGCCAAGCTTCCTGCACTCCTCAACTGCGGCGATGGTATCCGCAGTCTCGCCGGACTGGGATACGGCTATTACAAGGGTGCCGCTGTCTATGATGGGAGCTCTGTAACGCAGTTCACTGGCAATTTCCACGCTGGTCGGAATCCGGGTGAGCTCCTCCAGTGCAAATCTGCCGGCCTCCCCGGCATACCTGGCGGAGCCGCAGGCCGTTATAACTATCCGGTTCAGGGCTGCAAGCCGCTCATCTGTGGGTGCATAGTCCTCAAAGGCGATGTATCCATCCTGAACACGCGGCTCTATAGTGGCTTTAAGCGCGGCGGGCTGTTCCATTATCTCCTTGAGCATGAAATGTTCATACCCGCCCTTTTCCGCCGCCTCAATATCCCACACCACACGCGACACCGGTTTGCGGATGACAGCTCCGGTACAGTCAAATACGGTTACAGCCTCCGCCGTGAGCTCCGCGAACTCGCCGTCCTCCAGGTAAATCACGTTTTTGGTGTGCGAAATGAGAGCAGTGACGTCGGAGGCAAAATAGTTTTCACCGGCCCCGATTCCCAGAATGAGCGGCCCGGCCTCGCGCATGGCGAAGACTCTTCCGCCATCCCCGGAGAAAAGGATACCAAGCGCATAGGAACCTTTCAGACGGGAAGCGGCCTTCATGACGGCCATTTTCGGATCGCCGTCGTAATAGAATTCCAGAAGGTGCGCCACCACCTCGGTATCCGTATCGCTGAGGAAGCGGTAGCCGCGCAGCGTGAGCTCCTCGCGCAGCTCAGCGTAGTTTTCGATAATGCCGTTGTGCACAACGGCAAAGCGCCCGTCGCAGGAGAGATGCGGATGCGCGTTTACGTCGTTCGGCGCCCCGTGGGTGGCCCAGCGCGTGTGTCCCACGCCGATGTTTCCCTCAACATCCGACCCGTCGTGAGTCAGCTCACATAGGTTTTTTATCTTTCCGCTGGCCTTGGCTATGTTTATATGTCCATTGGAGGCAACTGCCACTCCGGCGGAGTCATACCCACGGTATTCAAGCCTCTTAAGGCCGTCCAGCAGTACCGGCGCAGCAGGACGGCTTCCCGCGAAGCCTACTATCCCACACATACTTTTCCTCCATTCTGCCGCGCACGCGGCGTATAAAAGCCTGGAAACCTCTTAAAAAAGCAGCTTTAAGAGCTCTGCGGATTTCTGCGCCGGAAGCGCGCTGCCCGAATCTGAATACAGGCTGTGTTCTCACGCCTTTGCGCTCTTTTTCCAATACGAAATTACCCGCGGCTCACGGCAAGCCACTGAGAACCTGTTTCAGCGAAGACCTCACTCAGCTTCATCGGGCGAGCACGCCCGACCGTGCGCCTCCAGCGCTGCCTCGATGAAGCCGCAGAAGAGCGGGTGAGCCCTGTTGGGACGGCTCTTGAACTCGGGATGGAACTGGACGCCGACAAAGAAGCTTCTCCCGGCAAGCTCCACGGTTTCGACAAGCTCGCCGTTGGGGGAGGAGCCGCTGAGGACCAGCCCGGCGCTCTCCAGATCTGCCCGGTAAATGTTGGAAAATTCATATCTGTGCCTGTGGCGTTCATGGATGATCTGCGTCCCGTAGCACCGCTCCATGGTGGTCCCGGTGCGGATGTGGCAGGGCCAGCTGCCCAGACGCAGCGTTCCGCCCTTGTCAACAGCGTCGCTCTGTCCGGGCATGAAGTCAATGACCTTGTGTGAGGAAAGCTCGTCAAATTCCCGCGAGTTGGCATCCGCCCAACCCACAACATGCCTCGCAAACTCGATAACGGCGACCTGCATCCCAAGACATATTCCAAAGTACGGAATTTTGCTCTCCCGGGCGAACTGCGCAGCCAGAATCATGCCTTCAATGCCTCTGGAGCCGAAGCCCCCCGGCACAAGGATTCCGTCAAGCCCGGACAGCGCATCGCGGTAGTTGTCCTCGGTCAGTGTCTCAGAGTCAACCCACTGAATATCAATCTGGGCGTCAAGCTTATACCCTGCGTGCCTCAGCGCCTCCGAGACGGATAAATATGCGTCATGCAGCTGCACGTATTTTCCTATTATGCCCACAACAGCTTTTTTATGCAGGTGTTTTATGCGCTGCACAAGCGCGGTCCACTCGCGAAGGTCCGGAGGCGGGACGTTGAGATCGAGCTTTCTGCATACCACGTCCGAAAGCCCGGATTGCTCCAGCATGAGCGGGGCCTCATAAAGGACGGGCAGCGTTACGTTTTCAATGACGCAGTCGGGTCTGACATTGCAGAAATGGGCAATTTTACTGAAGATGCTCTTGTCTTCGATAGGCTCGTCGGTGCGGAGAATGATAATATCCGGGTTGATGCCCATCCCCTGCAGCTCCTTCACGGAGTGCTGAGTCGGTTTCGATTTGTGTTCACCGGAGGCGCGAAGATAGGGAACGAGCGTCACGTGGAGGAAGAGACAATTTCCAGGTCCGACCTCGTGGCCCACCTGGCGGATGGCCTCAAGGAAGGGCTGGCTCTCAATGTCGCCGACCGTGCCGCCAATCTCAGTGATGATAACATCCGCGTTAGTTGCCTTTCCGACACTGTAGATGAAGCTTTTGATCTCGTTCGTGACGTGAGGGATGACCTGGACAGTGCTGCCAAGATACATGCCGCGCCTCTCGCCGGCGATAACGTTCGCATAGACCTTGCCTGTTGTCAGGTTTGAGAAACGGTTCAGGTCCTCATCAATAAACCTCTCATAGTGGCCAAGGTCCAGATCGGTCTCCGCTCCGTCCTCAGTGACAAAGACCTCACCGTGCTGGAAGGGATTCATGGTTCCCGGGTCCACATTGATGTATGGATCAAGCTTCTGTGCGGATACGGTCAGGCCGCGGGCCTTGAGCAGCCGGCCAAGCGACGCGGCAGTGATACCCTTTCCCAGTCCGGAGACGACGCCTCCGGTAACGAAGATAAATTTGCTCATATCTTTCCCTCCCACCCGCCGCGAAAGGCGAACAGCCACAACGGCGGCATTTTTGACGGTAAGCGGTACAGGGGAATTATAAACTCTTTTCCTCCACAATGCAAGGATTTCCTGAGAGGTTTCCCAACCCGGGTCAGGTAATGATCCCTGCCGGTAGAAATAATCCGCTGATCTCCGGCGGCACATTTACTGTGAAAGCTTCCGCATTCACAGTAAAATAATTAAGTCAGGCGCCCGTGCCTTGCCCCTTTCGGGACAGCCTGCACGGATGCACAGAAATGTCCATGGGTTTTATGCTTCATTTCCTGTGCCGCCCCATGCGGCATGGACATTTGTCAGGAGCTTCCTTTTAATATGGATTGCAAATAAAACCGGAATATGCTATTATGGCGGGGAGAACGTGGGGAGGGGAGTAAAATGGAATTTGGGCTGTGCGCCCCGTGCCTTTTCGGACTGGAGGGGCCGCTGGGAAACGAGCTGCGACATATGGGTATGAAGGAGGTACGTGGGGAGAACGGCAGAGTGCTCTTCTCAGGGACAGAGGACGATATCGCCCGCGCCAATGTGCGCAGCCGTTTCGCGGAGAGAATATATATTGAGCTGGGACGATTTGAGGCGAGGACCTTTGACGAGCTGTTTGAGGGGACGAGAAAGCTTCCATGGGAGCGGTTCATACCCGGGAACGGGGCGTTTCCGGTGAAGGGACATAGCCTGAACTCAGCACTCCACTCAATTCCGGACTGCCAGAGAATAGTCAAGAAGGCAGTATCCACGCGGCTGGGACAGGTCTATGGGATGAAGTGGCTTCCGGAGGATGGGGAGACGTACCAGATATGCTTTGCCATATTTTCCGACAGAGCGTCGCTCTACCTTGACACGTCCGGAACAGGACTCCATAAACGGGGCTACCGTCCTGAGCAGACTGCTGCGCCGCTGAGGGAGACGCTTGCAGCGGCGCTGGTGGATCTGGCGGGCTACAGGGGACGGGGGGACTTCTGCGATCCATTCTGCGGGAGCGGAACGATAGCCATTGAGGCGGCCATGGCGGCCAGGGGACGGGCCCCGGGCATGAACAGGAGCTTTGCCGCTGAGAAGTGGAAGACGCTGAACAGTGGAATATGGCGGGAGGCCAGAGAAGAGGCAGCGGCGCGGGAGTATGACCGTGAATATACGATTTTTGCTGCGGATATAGACAGCAGGGCTGTGGAGACAGCCAGACAGAACGCCAGACGCGCCGGAGTAGAGGATCTCATACGCTTTGAGAGAGCCGACGTCAGAAGCTTCAGCCTCACTACAACGAGGGGAGTGATTGTAACAAATCCCCCATATGGGGAGAGACTGATGAAAAAGGAGGAGGCAAGACAGCTTATGCGCGACTTTGGAAGGGCGGCAGACAGAACGGGAAACTGGGCTGTGAACATCATAAGCTCAGATGACGGGCTGGAGACGTTCTATGGGCGGCGGGCAGCCAAGACACGAAAGCTCTATAACGGCATGATCCGGTGCTGGTATTATATGTTCGGCAGAAGATAGAAAGGCCGCGTAAACGCGGGGTGGGGGGAGAAGAATGAAGCATCTTTTTGTAATAAACCCGGCTGCGGGAGGGAAGAGAGCAAACAAAGAGCTTATAAGGGAAAAGCTCCGGCAGTTTACAGCCAAGCGGGACGACAGCGAGATATATGAGACAGCAGGTCCCATGGACGCTGCGATCAAGGTGAAGCGGGAGGCGGTCCGAGGTACTCCGCTGCGGGTTTACGCGTGCGGCGGGGACGGGACGCTCTCGGAGTGTGCACATGGTGCAGCGGGATTTCGCAACTGCGCGGTGACGCACTATCCGTGCGGCACGGGAAATGATTTCATACGGACATTCGGGGAAGAAAATCTTCCGTTGTTTACGGATCTTGAAGCGCTTACAACGGGGGAGACAAGGCCTGTTGACATAATGGATGTAAATGGCAGAAAGTGCATCAATGTCTTTTCCGTCGGGGTAGATGCCCGTGTGGCGGCGGACATGCGCAAGATACAGCGGATCACAGGTGGAAATGGAGCGTACGTGCTGTCCCTCGTAATGAACGTGATAAAGGGTATAGTCAATCCGATGACAATCACGGCAGCGGATCAGGTGTTCGAGGGACGGCAGGTGCTGGTGTGCGCCTGTAACGGGCAGTACTATGGAGGGGGCTTTCATCCGACTCGGAAGGCTCAGCCTGATGACGGGGTAATGAACATATTGGTGGTGAAGGGCGTCTCCAGGCTGAAATTTGCCAGGTACGTCAGGGCCTACGCCAACGGGGAATATGAAAAATATCCCGATACAATCCGGGCCCTTGAGGGTCTGAGGCTGAAGGTGGAGAGCGACAGGGAGTTTGCCATCAACGTCGACGGGGAGATAACGTACGGCAAAAGCGCGACAGTCCGGCTTCTGCGAGGGGGATTGAATTTCATATATCCGAGGGGCTTTGTGAGAAAAGGGCCATATGGGACATAATAACCAAAATCATGGCAATAATAGTCCAGAAGATTGGGTAGAATAGCTATTGCAGAATGGGAAGAACTAGGGTATTATATACCTGTTAGCACTCAAAGGCGTTGAGTGCTAACACCAGGGAATAAACAATAAACAGTAAAACAGGAGGCAGAAGATAAGATGACACTCAAACCATTGGCAGATAGAGTCATATTGAAGCGCGTCCCGGCAGAGGAGACGACCAAGAGCGGTCTGATTCTGACGAGTGCGGCGCAGGAGAAGCCGCAGGTGTACGAGGTACTCGCAGTAGGCCCGGGAGGCTTTGTGGATGGAAATGAGGTGGAGATGGAGGTAGAAGTAGGCGACCGAGTCATCACCGGAAAGTATACAGGGACAGAGGTAAAGCTGGACGGCGAGGAGCTGACGATCGTGAAGCAGAGCGAGATTCTGGCAGTGGTAGAATAAGTTAGGAGGCAAAGGAAATGGCAAAACAGATTATATATGGTGAAGAGGCGCGCAGAGCGCTTGAAAATGGTGTAAATCAGCTGGCGGATACCGTGAAGCTGACGATAGGACCAAAAGGACGCAATGTAGTGCTGGACAAGAAGTTCGGCTCACCGGTCATCACAAATGATGGAGTGACGATCGCCAAGGAGATTGAGCTTGAGGATCCCTATGAGAACATGGGCGCTCAGCTTGTGAAGGAAGTGGCGTCCAAGACGAACGACGTGGCTGGCGATGGGACAACGACGGCCACCCTGCTTGCGCAGGCAATGATTCATGAGGGCATCAAGAATGTAGCGGCAGGGGCAAACCCAATGGTGATGAAGCGCGGCATCCAGAAGGCAGTTGAGACGGCTGTCGGCGCAATCAAGGCAAATTCACAGCCGGTTGCGGGAACGCAGGATATTACTCGTGTCGGTACTGTATCTTCAGGTGACGAGGAGATCGGAAAGCTTATCGCGGAAGCGATGGAGAAGGTCAGCCAGAATGGTGTAATAACTGTAGAGGAGTCCAAGACTGCGGAGACATACAGTGAAGTAGTGGAGGGCATGCAGTTTGACAGAGGGTACATCACCCCGTATATGGTCACCGATACCGAGAAGATGGAGGCTGTGTATGACGAACCGTACATTCTCATAACTGATAAGAAGATATCCAGCGTCCAGGAGATACTCCCGATTCTGGAGCCGATTGCGCAGTCGGGCAAGAGGCTTGTGATAATCGCGGAGGATGTGGAGGGCGACGCGCTTGCCACGCTCATACTGAACAAGATCCGCGGGACATTCAACTGCCTGTGCGTAAAGGCGCCGGGGTTTGGCGACAAGCGCAAGGAGATGCTGAAGGACATTGCCGCACTGACGGGTGGTCAGGTAGTATCCTCGGAGCTGGGAATGGAGCTTAAGGATACCACATTGGATATGCTGGGAACAGCGCGTCAGGTGAAGTCCACAAAAGAGAACACGATTATCGTTGATGGTTACGGAGATAAGGGCGAGATAGCAGCTCGTGTCAACCAGATAAAGGCCGAGTACGAGGTGTCCACGTCGGATTATGACAAGGAGAAGCTCCAGGAGCGCCTGGCAAAGCTGGCCGGCGGCGTGGCAGTTATCAAGGTGGGCGCCGCTACTGAGACAGAGATGAAGGAGAAGAAGCTCCGCATCGAGGACGCGCTCAACGCCACAAAGGCAGCAGTAGAGGAGGGCATCGTAGCCGGAGGCGGATCGGCATATGTCGCGGCCGGCAAGGCAGTGGAGGCCATGCTGAAGGATGTGACGGGCGATGAGAAGACTGGTGTTGCGCTGATAGCGAAGGCACTGGAGGCTCCGATCAAGCAGATTGCCGCCAACGCCGGACTTGAAGGAGCGGTGATACTGGATAAGGTAAAGAGCGCCAACGACGTGAATTATGGCTTCAACGCCGCGACTGAGGAGTACTGCAACATGATCGAGGACGGCGTGGTGGACCCGACCAAGGTTTGCCGTTCAGCGCTTGAGAATGCCGCATCAATTGCCTCAATTGTCCTCACGACGGAGTCACTGGTGTCCGATATCCCGCAGCCGCCAGCCCCGGCTGCAGCACCTGCACAGGACATGGGCGGGATGTACTGATAGGAAGTTCGGCTGCTGAGCCGCGGACTCTCAGAGAGGCGCGGGACAGATCCGGACAGAGAATATCGGTGCGACAGCAATTTTGAATAACACGTGAAAACCAGCGCTCACACCTTGATGTGAGCGCTGGTTTTGATACCGGGGATATCAAGTACACAAATCTTCTGAAAAAAATATGTGATGATATTGACAAGCAGCGAAGAATGTGCTATTATACACAAGCGCTTTTGATGGAGAGATACCGAAGCGGTCATAACGGAGCGGTCTTGAAAACCGTCGGCGGGCAACCGTCCGTGGGTTCGAATCCCACTCTCTCCGCCATCAACACCGAGTGCTTCGGTGCTGATGGGAGAGAGAGTGTACCTGTTATAAAGTGCGTGTGCGTATGCGGAAGTACCCAAGTGGCCGAAGGGGCTCCCCTGCTAAGGGAGTAGGCGTC
>CAYPMJ010000075.1:0-9805 GCA_964411785.1 uncultured Oscillospiraceae bacterium | reverse complement strand
AGAAATTCAATTATACGCTCCTTAATTTTCTCCAGGCCATAGTGATCCCTGTCCAATGCCCTTCTGGCGGCTCTTATGTCCAGCCGCTCCTTAGTGGAGATGTTCCACGGCAGTGCAAGCACTGTGTCCAGGTAGTTACGCAGCACCGTTGCCTCCGCTGAGTTAAACGGTTGTTTTGACAGATGCGTAACCTCTTTCTGAAGCTTCTCCTCGACTCCTTTATCCTTCAGATGAAGTTCGCTGATCTTTTCACGGTACTCCTCTATTTCTGAGTAGTCCTCCTCACCCAGCTCATCCTGGATAAGGTGGAGCTGCTCTCGAAGTATGCCCTCCCTTTGCTGCTGAACAAACCTTTCACGCAACTTGTCATTCAGTTCCCGTTCTACCGTCAGAACCTCATACTCACGCTGAAGACAGCCGAACACGCGCCGAAGCCTGACGCCAGGATTTAAAATTTCAAGGAACTCTTGCTTCAGCGCATAGGTAAACTGGATATTCTGAGCAATATAGTCGGCAGTATAGCCTGGATCGTTCCTCATTGAAAGAGCCAGGATTGCCTCCGGAACCGGGTTATCCGTCAGTGAGGTGTACGCGTCAAACAGATTAATTGAACTGCGTATAAGCGCATCCAATCTGGGTGAGGCTGCAACATCCTCGCATATTACTGGTGCAGCGTCGGCGTAGCAATAGGACTCCACCAACTCTATATCAATTACTCTTGCCCGAAAAAGCCCCTGAATAATCACACGGAGCCCATTCTGCATGCGGATATACTGCTGCAAAACACCAACTACACCCACATCACAGATATCCTCAGCTTCAGGATAGTCATTTAAAGCATCCTTCTGTGCAAGCAGCAGGACCCTCTTATCTCCTTGTGCCACAGCCTGCAATACTTTAACAGACCGCTGATCCTCGATGTCAAAGCTCAACATCATATCCGGAAACAAGCTGGCCCCACGCAGAATTAACACAGGGAAGCGCTCAATGCCTGGATTGCTGTTATTCTCAATTTCGTCCATAGTCAAGTATCTCCAAAAGCCTAAATGCAGGGACTTTCACCGTACCGCACGGTTCACATCGAAAGCATTGAAATAAATCGAATCGGGCTCTATTCAGACGCCCCGCTCCAACATATCCACGGAACAAGCGGACTGTCAACCGGAATACGTCAAGCGCAAACGGCACGTGCAACGATTTCGGAAACAACTCTGCCGGCTTCCATAGCTTCAACTTTGCCGACAGCCGCACCTCGTGCGGCTGTCGGATGCTGCTTCAGGATGCCGGGTCGTTCCTCCAGGTCATATAGCAGATGCTACATCCGGATCAAGCCGCGGCCGTGCCCGGCGATGGACCTCAGGCTCACCATCACCCGTTACACAATCTTTCGTTATAACGATCCGTTCAATTTTCTCGTCGGATGGAACTTTATACATGATATCGGTCATAAATCCCTCCACAACTGAACGAAGGCCTCTGGCTCCAATATCCATTTCTATCGCCTTATCAGCGATTGCCTCAAGAGCATCTTCCTCAAATTCCAGGTTAACCCTGTCAAAGCTAAGAAGCGCCTTATACTGACGTGTAAGGGCGTTCTTCGGCTCCTTGAGAATACGGACCAGATCATCCCTGTCAAGCTGCCGCATTGGCACAAGCACCGGCATACGGCCTACCAATTCCGGTATTATGCCGTATTTTAACAGATCATGCGACTGGATATTCTGAAGCACATCGCTTATATTCTTTTCCTTGCGGGTCTGTATATCCGCCTCAAAGCCTATGCTCTTCTTATCCATTCGCTGTTCTATAATTTTATCAATTCCGTCGAAAGCCCCACCGCAAATAAACAGGATGTTTGTAGTATCAATACTAATGAACTCCTGAAGCGGATGCTTTCTTCCGCCCTGCGGTGGTACATTGGCAACGGTTCCCTCAAGGATCTTCAGTAATGCCTGTTGAACACCCTCGCCCGATACGTCACGAGTAATAGAAACATTTTCACTCTTTCTTGCAATTTTATCTATCTCATCAATATAAATAATACCACGCTCGGCAAGATCGACGTCAAAGTCCGCCGCCTGGAGAAGCCGCAGAAGAATATTCTCTACATCATCTCCCACGTATCCCGCCTCCGTGAGCGTGGTCGCATCGGCAATGGCAAACGGCACTTCCAATATACGTGCCAGTGTCTGGGCAAATAACGTTTTCCCGCTTCCTGTAGGTCCGATCATCAAGATATTACTCTTCTGTATCTCTGAATTGTCATCCGTGCCGCAGAAGATACGCTTATAGTGATTATACACTGCAACTGACAGGGCAATCTTAGCCCTGTCCTGCCCGATTATATAGTCATCCAGGTATTTTTTTATTTCAACGGGCTTGGGGAGCTGATCCATCATGTGGAGTGAGGCCGATTCCCGCTCTTCGTCACGGTGACTCTCCCACTCCTCCTCCGCCATCATGTTAAGGCAGACAGAAACACACTCGTTACAAATACAAGCATGCTGACCGGTAAACATCCGCTCAACCATGCCCTCCTTTTTGCCGCAAAAATCGCAGCGTAACGATTTTTCATCCTTATTACTTGGCATCCTTATTCCCTTCCACTGACTCAATGTCAGCGCTTCACAATAACTTTATCGATAAGTCCAAACTCCACAGCCTCCTGTGCGCTCATGAAGTTATCCCTTTCACAGGCATCACGTACAACATCAATGGGTTTCCCGGTGTTTTCCGCCAAAATCTGATTGATCTTCTCCTTGATCGTTTCCAACCGTTTCAAATGGATAGCCATATCTGTTATCTGGCCCTGCGTCCCAGCTGATGGCTGGTGGATCATTATCTCAGCATTGGGCAGTGCCAGCCTTTTGCCCTTGGCGCCTGAGGACAGCAGGAACGCGCCCATGCTGGCAGCCATACCTATGCATATGGTCGACACATCGCATTTAATATACTGCATAGTGTCATAAATCGCCATTCCAGCAGTCACCGAGCCGCCAGGAGAATTGATATAGAACTGAATGTCCTTGTCGGGGTCCTGCGCCTCCAAAAACAGGAACTGTGCTACTACAAGACTTGCCGTAGTGTCGTTGACCTCTTCACTTAAAAAAACAATACGATCATTGAGCAGCCGTGAAAAAATATCGTAGGACCGCTCCCCACGGGAGGTTTGCTCCACAACATACGGAACTAAACTCATACACTTCTTCTCCTTTTAAACTGTAACTTGAAAAGCCAAGGAAATAATATCCAAAGGAGCGAGCAGCTATTCAAACCGATAGCCTTTCATCACTCCTCAGCGGGCGCATCCTCAGCTACTGCCGTAGAATACACCAGCTTATGGGCAGCATCGATCTTAAGGCCAGTGATAACTGCATCTGATGAATACAGCTTCTTCACGTCGTCCAACTCAACCTTGTATAAATCCTTGAGGCGATTATACTCCGCCTCGACATCCTCATCGGAAACCGGAAAATCTTCACTTTTCGCTATCGCCTCAAAAGCCAGGTCGGCCTTTATCTGCTTTTCAACATCTGCGCGGCTGTGCTTGCGGAAGCTGTCAAGATCCATGCCCATGACAGAGAGGTACTGCTCTAACCCTATTCCCTGTGTTGAGAGCTTGTATCGGAGATTTTCTATGTCGTTGTCCATTTGCTCCTCTACCATGGCGTCAGGAATCTCACACTGGACACCCTCCAGCAATTTATTCAGTACTGCTTCCTTAAATTCATCGTCCGCCTCATGTTCCTTGGATTCTCTGATACTTTCAAGGATACTGTTCCGATACTCGCCGATTGTGTCGAATTCAGAAACGTCCTTAGCGAACTCGTCATCCAGATCCGGGAGGAGCTTCTCCTTCACCTCGTTCACCTTTACTTTAAAGGTGGCGTCCTTCCCTGCCAGATCCTCATTATACTCGGTCGGAAATGTCACATTCACTTCGACATCTTCACCGGCGCTTTTGCCTATAAGCTGATCCTCAAAGCCGTCCACAAATGAGTCAGATCCCAGTTCTAGGTCATGCCCCTCACCTTTCCCGCCATCAAATGGTACACCACCGATATAGCCCTCAAAATCTATATTGACTATATCACCCTGCCTGGCGGGGCGATCGACCATCTCAATACGAGCGTTCTGGCTCCGGACTGATTCAATCCTTTGATCCACTTCCTCGTCCGAAATTGTGACCTGCCGTTTAGGAGCGGCAATTCCCTTGTATTCCCCTACTGTTACCTCAGGGTAAATTGAAATCATGAAAACAATGGTCAGGCTCTTATCATCACCCACATTGAAATTCTTTATTGATGGACGACCAACAGTGGAGAGATTGCTCTCCTCAATGCCTTTCTCAAGGGCATCCGGAGCCAATGATTCAATTGCATCCTCATAGAACACACCTGTGCCATAGGCATTCTCGATTATTCTGCGTGGAGCCTTGCCTTTTCTGAAGCCTGGAATAAGTATCTCGCCCCGCCTTTTCAAATAGGCCTTGTTAATGGCTGCTTCAAACTCCTCCGGGGTAACTGACATCGTAAGCTCCGCTGTGTTTTTTTCTTTCTTATTAAGTTCCTTAACGTTCACGGGTCTTCTTCCTCCTGTTTCTTCCGGGCCCTGCTCCACAGAATTAATTCCGAACCGCCGGAATCAATTCCGTCAGCGCCCCTGAACCAAATTATCGAATGCGCTGCGGCTATTATAACAGAACTTCTCAGAAATGCAAACCTTTTAACTAAAAATTTGCAATTTTTACATCAGCCTATGAAAAACGATTTATTTTGCCACCAGAACTGGCTTAAAACCGGTGTGATCAGCGGATATCAACCGATAATTTACACCTCCAACCTCCCCCTCGACTGCGTAAAGGCGTCCTGAACCATGGAGATGACCATAGTAGCACTCTCCCACGCGATAGCTCTCAAAAAGCTCCAGGATCCCCTCTGCGCGAAACCGTCCGAAGATAGGTGGATAATGGAGAAAGCATATTTTTCTGTCACATTCTCCGGCGGCTTTCAGCGACGTCTCCAGGCGCTGTACCTCACGCTGCATCATTTTCTTGTCGTGACTGGTCGGGCTATCGCTCGGATACATCCAACCACGTGTGCCGCATATGGCTATACCATTGTAGAAAAAGCAGTTGTTATTGAGTATATCAATTGTGTTAATGCCATTTTCAAGAAAGAACCGCTTGGCAGCGCTGACAGTCGTCCACCAAAAGTCGTGATTTCCCTTCAATATTATTTTCTTTCCAGGAAGCGCATCAACAAAACGGAAATCTTCAAGGCAGCCCTTCATGTCCATACCCCAGGTCAAATCCCCGCAGATGACACTGACGTCGTCATCGTCCAGCTCCGAAAAGCTCGCTCGAATTTTTTCAGCGTGATTCTCCCATTCTGCTCCAAAGACACTCATGGGCTTTGATGCGTCAAAAGATAGATGAAGATCGCCAATCGTATACAGCATGTCAGAATTCTCCCTCTGCATAATCCCCTCGAAATAACAAATAATAGTTCTGCCTATGAGAGGCGTCCAAACACTTAAGGAGGGCTTAAAATGAGCGAAAACAGAAACTGCGAATGCGATGACAGCGACAAGCTCTACGGAGTTGGATGCGATGTAGTCAGCTGCAAATATCACGGCTGCGATAACTATTGCCATGCTAACGGGATCAATGTCGAATCCCACAATGCCATCCGCAAGGTCGAAACCTTCTGCGGGACTTTTGAGCCAAAGGCTTCTATGTGACCGCTCTCAGTATCCCGCCGACCTGCTGTGGTCGGCGGGCGTCAAGGCAGGTACATATATAATATACATTCTCTATGCATACATTCTTCATAATCAGTTTCTGTTTTAGGTTCAGCGAGGGGATATGCGGTAATATATTATATGGACAACATTATTACATTATATTAATTAAACCTCTTTACAACAGGAAATGCCGTACCTGGCTCATAAGCTCTTCCTTTCCCACAGATCCATTAAACCGCGGGACCTTACTTCGAAGTGCCCTCAGTGGAGCGGGGGCAGAAACACCCGTTTCACGCTCAAGTGTAAAGATGAGCTCAGGTCCTGTACCTGACACAGGTTTCCCTAACGCTTCCAGTACACTGCCACAGAATTTATATGGGCTGGCGGTAGACACCACCACGGTTGTCGACGCGTCACCGAGTTCTTCCCTCAACTTCTGCGCAACACCCAATGCAACAGCTGTATGTGTGTCGATAAGGATACCACTCCTTTGGAAAGTGTCACGTATTACAGCCTTGGTTTCTGCATCGTCACAAAAGCCAGCGTCAAAGCACGCGGAAATGCCTTCCAGCAAGCCCTCGGATACCTGATACCGTCCATAGGCAGCAAGTTCCCTCATATATTGCGAGACTTCTGCATCACTGCCGCCTGAAAGCAGGTACAGGAGTCGCTCCAGATTGCTGGAGACAAGTATATCCATTGACGGAGATATCGTAGTATAAAATGGCCTGTTTCTGTCATATGCACCTGTTTTAATGAATTCAGTGAGTACGTTGTTCCTGTTGGAGGCGCAGACAAGTCGGTTCACCGGGAGCCCCATTAATCTTGCGTAATAGCCCGCCAGGATGTTTCCGAAATTCCCGGTGGGGACACAGAATGTGACGGACTCCCCCGGAATAATGCTGCCATTATTCAGAAGGTCACAGTAGGCAGAAAAATAATAGACAATCTGCGGGAGAAGTCTTCCCCAATTAATGGAGTTAGCAGAACTTAAAGTAAATCCATTTTCGCGTAGTTCTTCACGCAGCGCTCTGTCGGAAAAAATCTGCTTTACTCCGGCCTGGGCATCATCAAAATTTCCACGAACAGCGCATACTGACACGTTTCCTCCTTCCTGAGATGTCATTTGAAGCTTTTGAATATCTGAGACACCGTTTTCCGGATAGAAAACCATTATTTTCGTACCCTCCACGTCTCGGAATCCTTCCAGTGCAGCCTTACCTGTATCGCCGCTGGTCGCAACAAGTATACAGACCTTTTCCTTCATCCCGTTCTTACTCATGGAGGCAGTCAGAAGGTATGGCAGCACTTGCAGAGCCATGTCCTTGAATGCACAGGTTGGTCCGTGCCACAGCTCCAAAAAGTATGTCTTTTCATCCAGGCGGCGTAATGGAGCAATATCCGGAGTGTCAAAGTTCTTTCCATATGCACGGGCTGTATAATCCGCAATCTCCGTGATGGAGAATCCGTCCAGAAATTTGCTCATAATCGACACTGCACGCCCACAGTAGTCCATTGATCCCAGGCTGGCTATTTCCTCTGCGCTGATGTGCGGCAAAGTCTCTGGAACAAAAAGGCCGCCGTCGCGGCTAAGGCCCTGTGCAATAGCTTCTGCCGGCGCAAGGCTAAGATTTGTATTTCGTGTACTTACATACCGCATATTGTTCTCCTCGATTTTGCATATGTTCTATGCATGCAATATTCATAACATGGGGTTAAGTCGGTATTTTCTCAATCACAACTGCTCAGATCAAAGGCGTTCTCTATATGATGAATCTGCGGATTTGCGGTTTGAACACCGTTCCAGGCATAGACCTCTATCACATCGAATCTTGGTTGTTTTTTGCTGCCAGAGAACTCCAGCCAAAGAGAAGCTGTAGCAATTATCCGCCGACGTTTCTCCGAATTAACATACTCCCGCGCCATAGCGAAAGAGCTGCTACGCCTTGTTTTAACTTCGACAAACGCAATAACATTCCTATTCTCTGCAATAATATCTATTTCCCCGAAACGCGACCTGTATCCCATGCTTATGATTTTATATTTCTTCTCTCTTAAATAGCTGGCAGCCACTGCCTCACCCCAGCTGCCAAAAAGCTTTGCTTCGCTCAATGCAGATTCCTCAAAAAAGTCATCCTGTGTATTGGACATGGACCGAACTGTTTAAGACGCTCATAATGAAGTTTAGTTCCATAGCCTTTGTGCTGTTCAAATCCATACTGTGGATAAATCTCGCCCATCTTCACCATATATCTGTCCCTGCTGACCTTGGCAAGCACAGAGGCTGCAGATATACTAGCGGAGAGCGCGTCGCCACCCACGATACATCTGTTCGGTATCGATATGCCATTGCTCCGGTTCCCGTCTATCAAGGCTAAGGCCGGTGTTATTCGCAGAGCGCGTATTGCCTTGTCCATGGCCAGCAATCGTGCGTTTAAAATATTTATATTATCAATAGTTTTCTCGTCGACCTGGGCTACAGCGAAAGACACAGCTTCGTTTCGAATAACTTCAAATAATTCATCACGCTTTTTTGATGTCATTTTCTTTGAGTCAGTGAGCCCTGGTATAATCAGACCCCTCGGAAGAATAACTGCAGCTGCAAAGACTGGTCCAGCCAAAGGCCCTGCACCCGCCTCGTCGCAGCCGCACACAGGCGAATATCCTTCCTTATATGCCTCGTCCTCATATTTCCATACATCAGATTCGTTCATACTTTAACCCGCTCAAGTGTTATTCTTCCAAGCTTTCCACCGCGAAATTCATCCAACAGTATATGGGACATCCGCTCTGTATCCAGTTCTCCCTTTGCCAGCAGAAAACCTCTTCTGCGGGCTGCTTTTTGAAGAATTGCAAAGCCGTCCTCACCTGCTTTGGCTGTAACTCCGTATCTGGCGCCAAGCTCGTCCGGATACTCCGTCCACAGCAGTTCAATAAGCCGTGCGGCAAGCGCCTCTGTGTCCAGAATTTCATCCTTTACAGCCCCGGTAAAAGCCAATCGTTCACCTACTAATGGATCCTCAAACTTTGGCCACAACAGTCCGGGCGTATCCAACAGCTCTACACCGTTTTCAAGTACTATCCACTGTTTTCCCCTGGTGACACCTGGTTTATCTGAGGTATGTGCAGCTTTCTTCCCCGCCACTCTATTGATAAATGAAGATTTTCCTACATTCGGAATGCCTAAAACCATCACCCGCATACGTTTCCCGGTGAGCCCTCTATCAGCACGGCGTTTCTGAGTTTCCCTGAGAAGATTCTGTACAGCCCCCGTAAACGCGCCAACACCCTTACCGGTTTTTGAATCTGTTTCCAGAACTGCAAAGCCTTCATGTCTAAATGCATCAGACCAACGTCTTGTCTCAACAGGATCCGCCTGGTCTATTCGGTTCAGAATAAGCAATCTGGGTTTTCCTCCTGAAAGTTTTTCAACCTCAGGATTTCTGCTGGATTCTGGTATCCTTGCATCAATTACCTCACACACCGCATCCACGAGTCTGGCATTCTCTGAAACCATACGACGGGCCTTGGCCATATGACCTGGAAACCATTGTATATTCAGTTCCTCACCCACACTCAGATACCTCCCAGACGGCTCCAGTCAAAAGAACCAGTCATCTCACCTCTGGGTACAACGATAAATATTGCTCGTCCTATTATACACCGTACATCAACCATTCCAATCCGTTCATCGCGGCTGTCGGTTGATTCATTCCGGTTATCACCCATCAAGAACATACACCCTTCCGGCACCGTCACTTCACCATCAAAATCCAGAGGGCGTTGAGTAGGGGCGTTGATGTACGGCTCGTCCAATGCAACACCGTCCACATATACCACACCTGCTTCAAAATCGATTCTCACCGTCTGGCCTTCTGTAGCAATGATACGTTTAACAATAGGATCCGGGCCATAATGGTCAGTCTGAACCACAACCACATCACCTGCCTTCGGTTTGTAGAAAAGGCGTGTCGTGATGATTTTGTCACCGTCGTGGAGCGTGGGGTACATTGACCTGCCGTCGACATTAACGACCCGCGCCACAAACACAAAAAAGAGT
>CAYPMJ010000074.1:0-9904 GCA_964411785.1 uncultured Oscillospiraceae bacterium | reverse complement strand
TTTGGCATCTTATGGGTTATGCCAATATTGAATCTGTCTGCTCCGATGCATTTTCCGGGAGGACTTTTGCCGCATTATAAAGCGGCATCGGCTCATCCCGCTTTCAGCCGCCGTCTTTAACTGTTTCGGGGTTTATGCGTCTTTACTTTGAGGGAAAATAGTATTATAATACATCATGGCCTCTTTTCAATTGTAACACCGAAATGCAGGGGAGAGGGAAAATAAATCATGGAAGGAAACGATCATGAGTGAATTGATGGTGAAAAGACTGTCCAGACTCCCGGTCGGTACAGTGGTTGAGCTGAGCTATGGCGACGGGGGCTCACATTATGAAACTGTCTGCGGAACAATAACGGACAGTGATTACTCCGCCAGTCTGGAGCTTAAGGTAGAAAATGGCAGGGAACTGCTACTGGACTTCTCAATTATTCGCGGACTGCATATTGTAAAGACTATATCGGAAACGCTTTCCGAGCTTAGCGCCGGAACAGAGATTTGTTTTTCGTACGGTGGAGATGCTCCGTCAGAGCCATGCTGCAAAGGATGCGTTGTTGAGAACGACTGTACAGACAGCATTGCAATAAAAACGGGGAAAAAGCAGGAGATTGTATTAAATTATTCAGTTTTTACCGGACTTCTGGTCTGTTCTGAAAAGCCGAAGGCAGCTTCCATGCCGGGGAGTGCTGCTGCGAAGCGAACCGTCGGTGAGCCGGTGCAGGAGGAACAGGTTATTGAAAAAATTACTGTGACCGATTTAATGTTGAAATCCCTTTTTGACTCAATACCGGCGGCTGACAGGAAAAGACTCGCCGCGCCTTATGACAGCTTTAAATACGGTGCAAAGACAAGCGATAGAGCAAAAACGCTTCAGGCTGCGAAAAACGCCCGAAATATTCTGGAGAGCAGTGACAGAGCCGGTTACAGCTGGGCGAAGGACAGTGCGAAATTCTGCGGATATCTCCTCATGCGAGCCGGAGTGCTTGACCAGAACGCCTTTTTGATTGGGGAGTGCTTCTGGGAGGCGGCGTACTGCTGCTTTTTTAACAAACAGTATATAGACGCGGAGGTTTACGCCGCACTGTCACTCATCGAGGAGGGCACGGAGAGACAACGGGAGCTAGAGACAATCATAACGGAGAGCGCCGTAGAAAGTGACGACGCCTCTGTCATACGGGCTCTTGCGGAGGATATGCCGGGATCCTTTGAGATTTGTCTGCGCCAGCTTATAGGCGCGATGTTGGGGAAAAAGGGCGCCAGGTTGAAAGCGGGGCAGGAGCTGGACTCGTCCATCCAGGTTCTGGAGTCGCTGTACCAGGGACAGGAGGCGTACTCCACGCTCAGACAGAGCTGGAGAGATGGAAGGCACGGAGATAGTGCAATTGCCGGGGGGAGGACGGCGGCGCCGGCGGACACAGTGCAGCTGTCAGGCGTCATCTCCCGCCTTCAGTGGGCGGATAATACAGGGACGATACAGTTTGACGGTGATAAGAAATGCACCTTCAGGTATGCGGATATAGCGGATAAAAGCCTTCGACAAGATGTGGAGTCGTGCCTCAGTGCGGATATGAACGGAAGGATCTATTGGGTCTCCTTTGATCTGGATGGGGAGGCGGCGAGGAATATAAGAAGTACGGAGCCGCCGCTCACGCGTGCACGGAACGAGGCGGTCAAAAGGAACTTCAGAGAGGCCATGAGTCTCTGCAAGGGCGCTTTTGACACAGCCGACAGGGCGAGGGCAATGGGAGATTTTGTCCAGTATTCGGCGGAGTGCTACCGCGCTGAAAAAGACGAATCGGTGCTGGATGAGGCAAAAAGACTTTATGAAGAGAATAAGGATGACTTTCCGGGGGATGCGAAGGCCAGGGCATTTCTGGCGCAGATCTTCAGCTTCCTGCATGATTTTCCGGCGGCCCTTCAGTATACCGCGGATGCTCTTTCCGACAGCGAGCTTCCGGCGAAGCTTCGCGCCACGTTTCTTGCGCAGTATATCCGCATCTGCTTTGAGGCGAACAGCGAAAAGCCGGACCCGGAGCTCATGGAGGATGCCAGGCTTAAATCGGACGAGTGGTTAAAGCTCTATGAAAGCGCCGGACTGTCCGTGGACGCAAATTGCCTCAAGTACTATCCGAGAGTTCTCAGGTGGCGGCTGCGTGCGGAGTGCGCACAGAATATGCTGGAGGAAGCGGAGCGGGATTTTCAGGAGTTACGCAGTGTACTTCCGTATGACAATAAACTCCATGAGCTTCGAGTTATGCTGGACGATGCGCACAGGAGGTCTGCAGCCGGGGGGAGTACCGACGCACAGGATGATGCCGGGGAGACGCAGCCTGGTGAGACTGCTGCGGGGAGCCCTGAGGGTGAAAAGTATGAAGACAGTGGTGAGGAGGAAAACGCGGACGATACCAGTGAGGCGACAGGCGATATCTGGGACGTTGAGGAGTATGTTGATGAGGATGGCTGGGACGCCCTTCACACTACTAAGGAACAGGTGGTCAGGTACGCTTTTGAGATCCGGGGTGAGGGAAGCATTCCGGCAATGCTTGCCTATCTGAAGGCCGGTTCCGACCTGAACCCGGAGATTGCACCTGTGTACAGGATGGCCGCACTGGCGGCCAACGACCCGATGAGCGCACAGGACTACTCCGTTGCGTCGCTCAGCGGCGCACTGAACGACACTGACGGGGAGTACTCCGATTTTACAGACTGCTGCCTTGCGGCTGCGTTCCTGCGGTCGTCATTTATTTCGGGCAGAGGCTTTGATTACAGTGCGCAGGGTCTCAGAAGCAGCATCGGGCTGACCTGGAAAATGCCCGCTCTCCGGGACGCGTATGACACACTGGAGGAATTCAGAAGCCAATCCGACTCCCCAATAGATATATACGCGAAATATCGGAGCCGCGATGTACGTGCGCTGGAGGAGTCGCTTGACGCGCTGCAGCAGCATGCCCAGGAGCTGTATACGAAGTTCGTGCTGACGCCGCCCAGGGAGGGCGTGAAGTTTGAACGTCTTGCCAGGACCAGGGAGATAATCTTTGCCAGGGACGGGGACCTGGCCTCGATGCTTAACAGCATAATAAACCGCGATCAGGACGCGCTGGACGCTGTACGCGACGAGTTTGTGGCAGACTGCCTGAATGGTGTTCCAAGCTTCACAAAAGCGAACATCAGCGCAAGGCGTGTTGACGCAATAGTAGCCGACGGATGGGAGCGGGCGGGAAAGCTCATGCCGATCAAGAAGGTGACCGCGGTTCTCCAGGGAGAGAGGAGAAACAACCTCCGCTCAAATGTGACAGAGGTTCTTTCAACCATAGCACAATGGTATCAGCTGTCTGAACAGAACGCCGGCCTTGCCTGGCGAACTGAGGCGGGTGAGAGCGCCTATTCCCGTCTCGGGCAGCAGCTCGCTGATAATCTGGAGGAGGTGAGCGGCGAGTGCGATGAGCTCATGGAGTACGGCGAGGACGCGCAGATGTACGCCGGACTCTCTCTCCTTAAGCAGACGGCGCGGGAGCTGGCACAGCGCCTTGGTGGGGAGTGGACCTTTGGCCAGGAGAAATATTTCTATGCAGATTTTTTAAACAGCGATCAGATAATGCTGGATGAGAATTTCCTGCCTGAGATGAATTCAACCTTCTGCGCTTTGCCGGAATTCAATGTGCTTGCACGGATTCGCCGTCACATAGAGGGGCCAAAGCTGGGCTTCCAGGAGCATCTGAACGAGATATACGGCACTGACAGAACCAGAAACAACTATGGAACTGCGGAGCGGATAATGCAGTATCTCAGGGACACAGGAGAGGAGAATTCGGTAAGTATTCCGGCGAACGCAGAACAGTACGAGCTCCAGACGAGACAGCAGGTGGATATACGCCTCAGGAGCTTCCGGGAGAGCTACGCGCTTGCCATGAACTATGGGCAGATAATGCAGTCTGACGCGTTCTGCTACAGCCTTGAGAACACCGTTCGATACTGGTACGCGGCGTGTGTCACTTCGAAAAATTACGGCTTTTTCACCACAATAGTTCAGGAGGCATACAACCAGATACATATAAGCGCCAGGCAGTACGAGTGTCAGCTGAACCAGCAGCTGGACGCGCTCATAGCCGGGAACAGACAGCAGTTTGACGCGCACCCGGAGTACGTGGAGGCAATCAGGGATCAGATAGGACAGCAGAACTTCATAGTGGCAGAGGACTGGATGCGCCAGGTCAGAATGGGGGATTTTCAGATAGAGCTTCAGCAGCCCGAGGCGCTTGGATACCTGACGCAGTTCTGGAGCAGCTACGTCCAGATATATGACAGGGTCGCGGATTCCAGCAGGACGCTCTCGGCGCTGTTAGGTCACAGGGATGCCCGCAACAAGGACTCAAAGCGCGCGCAGCAGCTCATAGGCTGCTGGCTCAGTAATGGGAATCCCTCAAATGCCACGCGCATCACGCAGCTTCTGAACCTTCTGGGGTGGCAGAATTTAACTACAAGAAGCTATGACTATCCCCAGGAGCCGCGGACGGAGATATACCACATAGCCGTTAAGGACGCCTCGGCCGGATTTCTGAATCCGATACATCCCATAGCGGCGTTTGGCTCCAGGCTGGCGCAGGATGGCGCCTTTGTGGTGTGCCTCTACGGGGCGTATGACTGCGACAGGCTCTATGAAAAGATAAGGACACTGGACTCGCTGGATGGGAACAAGATAATACTCCTTGACTACGCCCTGGGCAGCACCGACAGGCGCATGCTGGCCTGGAAGCTGAAGCGGAGGGAGAGCGGCTTAAGGAACGTCTATCTTGTCATAGACCGTGTGCTGATATGTTATCTTGCGGACTTCTACAATGAAAACCTCATAAACCGGATTCTCATGGCTGTGGCTGTTCCGTTCTCATATTGCCAGCCATATGTGCCGGATTCCACTCAGACCATGCCGCCGGAGATATTCATAGGCCGTAAGGATGAGCTTATCAGAATAGAACAGCCGGACGGTGTGAACCTCATCTATGGGGGGAGACAGCTCGGTAAATCAGCTCTGTTCAAGAAAGCGCGGGCGGATATAGACTATAATCAGCAGCGGCGCGCGATCCTGGTTGAGATAAAGGACCGGGACTGCGCGTCAGCGGCCATGGAGGTGTCGAGGAAGCTTATAGATCTGAAGCTCACACCGGACGCGGAGGTGACGGACGACTGGGAGATCCTGTGCCGGAATATTCTCCGTCGGCTCAGCAGTGACGAGGACCCGATTCGATACTTCCTTCTTATGCTGGACGAGGCCGATGCGTTCATAGAGGACTGTGCACTATGCAATTACCGCCCGCTTGTGGCGCTGAAGGATGTGCAGCAGACGATCCCGGGGCGCTTCAAATTCGTGCTGGCAGGACTCCACAATATCATCCGCTTCAACAGGGAGGTTGCGCTGGGGCATAATGCGGTGATAACTCATTTTCCATCACTGAAGGTCACGCCTTTCCGCCCGGCCGAGGCACAGGAGCTCCTTATTGAGCCGATGAGTTACCTGGGCTTTTCCATAGCGAGCAAGGTGACTGCCTCGCAGATACTGGCGACGGCAAACTATTTCCCGGGCCTCATACAGCTCTACTGCCAGAAGCTGATAGAGTCCGTCCGCTCAGCGGATTACGCAGGGTACGACATCCGGAAAACCCCGCCTTATGTCGTCACAGACAATCATCTGCGCCGCGTTATGGCGGACAAGGAGTTTGCACATCAGATACATGAGAAGTTTGAGATAACGCTGCTGCTTGACGACTGCTATTACCCGCTGGCGCTGATTATCGGCTGGATGCACTACGTTCAGCCCGCTCAGGGCGGCTATACGGCCAGGGACGTGCTGCACCAGGCGAAGGACCTCTCAATTAAGGCAATCGCCACACTTAGCGTGGACAAGATAAACGCTTTGCTGGAGGAGCTGGAGGATCTCAACATACTGCGCGGCGTGGGTCAGGACACATATATGCTTGCCTCCAAGAATTTCCGTGACCTGCTGGGCTCTCAGGATGAGATATTTGATAAGCTGGCGGAGCAGGAGCGTGGCGAATGAACGGCGGGGAGATATGGTGGGGGAGAATAGGAAATTCTCTGAAGCTGTTGGACAATGTCACGAGGCACCTGCGGGACGAGCAATCGGTTGTGCTCTGCGTGCCGGAGCTCTTCCCATGGAGGGACGTCTTCTACAGCGGGGTGGACGAGCGACGCGCAAGCTTCAGCGGTGAACGACACCTGAAGCGCCTGGCGTGGAAGACAGGGGAGGAGCCCGGACGTTTCGTGCTTGAGAAGCTCTGCCCGGAGACGGTCAAGGTAAATTACTGGCCGGGGATGAGCTATGCCCAGTACCTGGCTGAGCAGAGACAGCTCCTTTTAAATGACTATTTTGTGTGGGTGACGGGCGTTCACGTAAAGGCGGAGCTTTCAAAATGGGAGAGCTTTATAACGCAGTACTCACAGTACGCTTCTGAGGGGGCGGTGTTTGTGCTGGAGTACGATGGAACACCTCCCGAGCAGGGGAGTGTTGAGCGGATTGAATACAAGATCGAGAGCTACGACTGTCAGGTGTTCTGTCTGGAGGCGGCAGCGGCACTGGAAAACACCGCACTGCTGAGCTACCAGGCACAGCTTGCCCAGTCCATAGGCGGCAGCGACCCGGAGCTGTGCGCAGCGCTGCTGGCAGCTGGTGAGACGTTGCTGCGAGATCCCGGGTCTGCCACATCACGTGTCGTGGTGACGAAGCGCCGGACGGATGGCTCCCGCTTTCCACCTGTTGAGGAGCAGCAGACGCTGAGTGCAGCCTGGAAGGCGGCAATAGTCCTGTTATTTCCCATGCTGGAGAGGTTCCGGGCTGATTTTGTTGAAAAGCACAACGAGGAGCTGACGATGTTCCTTCCAATAACCAATTCCTACGGGGAGCAGGTCACAGATGTCTGTGAGCTTGAGATAGGACAGCTGTATTTTATAACCAGGCAGAATCCCGGCAAATTCACAAGCAGGGAGCAGGAGGAGATATTCCTGTGCCGAAGGGTACGTAATCTGCTTGCCCATGTCAGGGCAGTGCCGTATGAGGAGGTAGTCAGCCTCGTCACCCTGAGCGGTGAACAGTGACAGTGGATGCACAGAGGACATGTATTCTGGCAAATCGTTACAATAACCATTAAGGAAAGCTGATATGGTAGTTTTTGATCTTGAGTGGAACAGCGGCCTTTATGAGACTGTTTCACTTGACGAAATATTGCAGATAGGTGCCGCAAGAATAGAAGCGCCGGGTGGGCCGATACTGGACACGTTCAATGTGTATGTGAAACCGGTGGTGCACAAGCGGCTTTCACCGGCTGCCAGGGAGCTTCCGGAGCTGGAAAACAGTATGAATTCCCCATTCGGCTTCAGGGAGGCGGCGGAGGCGTTTTTTGCCTGGTGTGACGGAGATCAGGAGTTCTCTTCCTGGGGACAGTCGGATATGGCAGCGCTGAGGAGCAACATAAGGTATCATAAGCTGAAGCTCCGGCTGCCGGAAGTGTTTTATGACATGCAGGCCGCCTTTGACGCAACAGTCGGCGCTGTGGGGCAGGTGGCACTGAGCAGCGCCATAGAATACTGCGGGATACCGGAAATATATTCGTACCACAGCGCCAGGGACGACGCGGTGTATACGGCGCTTATCACTGGCTTTATAGCGCCGGAGCAGCTTGCAAAGTCGCTGTGCGCCCCTGATAAGGAGGATCGCCGCGGCAGGAGGAGATTTCCGCCAGGGTTGCCAAGAGGACTTTATGTGGGGCCGTTTTCAACCCGTGAGGAGCTGCTCAATAACCGGGGAAGTCGCCTGGCGATATGTCCGGTATGTGAGCGCAGAACCTGCGTGAGCCAGTGGTTCTGGAGCAGGGAGGGGACCTATTGTTCCAGGTTCGGATGCCCGGATCACGGCGGCTTCATGCTACGCATGAACACGGCTGTTGACGATAAAGGGAGGCTTTGGGGATCCAGCGCTGTGCTCACCCTTAGCAAGGCCAACCGCGCCGCTTTAAATGCCGCCCGCTGCGCAAATCATGTTTTCTGTCAGCCGCTTAAGGTGCGCAGTAAGACAGGCTGCCGCCGCTGAGCGGCACAGTCTGAGCTTTGCAGGTTGTGAGCTTCCACCCTCTCACAAACGATGCAGCGCAGTTTTCAGTCAGAGCCTCTCGGAATTTCAGAGCTGATTGACAGGCGAAGCTCAAGGTGATAAAATACGGGGAGACGATGCACAAAAGGTCAGGGAAAGGAGAGATCAAAGTGCCCTATCAGAAGGTCATAATCCTGGATTTCGGAGGTCAGTACAATCAGCTTATCGCACGGCGTGTGCGGGAGTGCAATGTATATTGCGAGGTTAAGCCCCACACCACCCCTTTGGAGGAGCTTCTGAGAGACAGACCCATAGGATTTATCTTTACCGGCGGGCCGGGGAGCGTGTATGAGGCGGACGCCCCGAACACCGACCCTGGTATATTTCAGATTGATGTTCCCATCCTTGGCATCTGCTACGGCTGTCAGCTGGTCGCACAGGCGCTGGGCGGAAAGGTCGTGGAGGCGGCGCATGATACCGCCAGGGAGTACGGCAGGACGGAGACATATTTTGATACATCCTGCAAGCTGTTCAGAGGCTTACCGGAGAGAGGTATTACCTGGATGAGCCACGGGGACTATATGGATAAAGTACCTGACGGCTTTATCCCGACAGCTCACACTGAGGTGTGTCCGAACGCCGCCATCTGTGACGAATCGCGTGGGCTTTATGGAGTGCAATTTCATCCTGAGGTCAATCACACAGAGCACGGGCTCGAAATGATCCGGAACTTTCTGTACGATGTCTGCGGCGCAAGCGGCGACTGGACGATGGGAGGCTACAGAGAATCCGCAATTGAGCAGATCCGTGAGAGAGTGGGCGACGGAAGGGTTCTGCTGGCATTGTCCGGAGGGGTGGATTCTTCGGTTGCCGCGGCGCTGCTGGGGGAGGCAGTGGGAGAACAGCTCACATGCGTGTTTGTGGACCATGGCATGATGCGGCTCAACGAGGGTGACGAGGTGGAGAGTGCATTTGCCCGATGGAAGATCCATTTTGTCAGGGTGAACGCTGAGGAGCGCTTTCTGGCGAAGCTGTCGGGCGTGACAGATCCCGAGCGGAAGCGTAAAATAATCGGAGAGGAATTCATCCGCGTATTTGAGGCTGAGGCGAAGAAACTGGGGAGAGTGGATTATCTTGCTCAGGGCACGATTTACCCGGACGTGATAGAGTCAGGCAGCGGGAAGGCCGGAGCTGCCGTGATAAAGAGTCACCACAATGTGGGGGGACTTCCGGATCATGTGGATTTCAGGGAGATTATCGAGCCGCTTCGGATGTTATTCAAGGACGAGGTCCGCTCCCTTGGCAGGACGCTGGGACTTCCGGAGACTCTGGTGACGCGCCAGCCGTTTCCTGGGCCTGGCCTGGCAATCCGAATTCTCGGAGAGGTGACAAAACAGAAGCTGGATATCCTCCGACAGGCGGACTTCATTTTCCGTGACGAAATTGCACGCGCGGGACTTGAAAAATCCATGGATCAGTTTTTTGCAGTGCTGACAAATATGCGGAGTGTGGGGGTGATGGGAGATGGCCGTACCTACGACTACGTACTTGCTCTCCGCAGCGTGACTACCAGCGACTTCATGACCGCTGCATGGACGCGTATTCCGTACGACGTATTGGACAGGGTAAGCGTGCGGGTTGTAAACGAGGTGCCCTCCATAAACCGTGTAGTGTACGACATAACAAGCAAGCCCCCCGCCACAGTCGAGTGGGAATAAGTTGAGAAGTCGGAGAAAACCAGTATTTATGCAGGTTTGCGGACTTCAAACAGGTCTTTTGATAACAATTTGATAACAGTCATATAAATGC
>CAYPMJ010000073.1:5370-9985 GCA_964411785.1 uncultured Oscillospiraceae bacterium | reverse complement strand
CTGGAAATTCCTAAAGCGTGTATCCTGCATGCAGTGACGCGCCCTTTAAATCCCCCTGAAAGGCCCTTAAAGATAAAGGCAGCGCTTTTTAAGCCTCCCGGGAGTTTTGAAGCTTAAAGGCGACGCATCAGCTTAAAATCCCCTTGAAGGGCCTTTAAAGCTTGGGACGGCGCATTATTTAAGCCATGTAAGCTCAAAGCCGAAGCATAAGCTTGTGGCTTTTTAAAAACCTCCCTGCTTTTTTTCAGCAAAAATGCGCCGGCCTACTTCCAATTTGAGAAGAAATAGGTTAAAATAGGGGGCGGCAAGATAAGAAATGAGACAGGAGGGCGCTATGAAAGAATCCGCCGCACCAAAATACAGGAGAGTTCTGCTCAAGCTGTCGGGGGAGGCCCTGGCCGGGAGCAGGAGCTTCGGACTTGATTTCAATGTGATTGAGGATGTCTGCCGCGTGGTGAAGGAGTGCAGCGAGGAGGGAGTCCAGATAGGGATAGTCATTGGCGGAGGCAACTTCTGGAGGGGAGTCAAGGACGGGGGAGGCCGCATGGAGCGGACCAGAGCCGACCACATGGGGATGATGGCGACCGTGATGAACTGCCTTGCCGTGGCCGACGTGCTTGAGCAGATGGGAGTCGACGTGCGGGTACAGACGGCTGTGGAGATGCGCGCCATAGCCGAGCCGTATATCCGCCTTAAGGCGGATAAGCACCTGTCCAGAGGGCGGGTTGTCATATTCGGCTGCGGCACGGGGAGTCCCTATTTCTCCACGGATACAGCCGCTGTGCTGAGGGCCGCCGAGATAGGGGCGGATGTGATACTTCTGGCGAAGAACGTGGACGGGGTGTACAGCGCTGACCCCAGGATGGACCCGGAGGCTGTGAAGTTTGATTCGATCTCCTATGACGAGGTTCTGGCCAGACACCTTAAGGTGATGGACGCCACCGCAACGTCGCTGTCCATGGACAACCACATCCCGGTCATACTCTTCGCTCTTAAGGACCCCGAGAATATCCGCCGCGTCATCATGGGGGAGAGTATCGGCACAGTTGTGAACTGAAGAGGCGTGCAAATTGTAAACAAACTGGAAAAAGTACGGAAAAAAGTTGAAAAATTAAGGGAGGCAGCATACCATGTACGCAGACGATGAGGCATTCGCCGAATACCTTGAGAAAATGAAGAAGACAGTGGACGCGCTTGAGTCGCAGTTTGCCACCGTCCGCGCCGGAAGGGCAAACGCGGCAGTGCTGGACCACATAAGGGTTGAGTATTACGGCACGCCGACGCCCATAAACCAGATTGCCACCATAGCCTCTCCCGACCCCAGGACGCTGGTGATTCAGCCCTGGGATCAGTCGCTCCTTAAGAAGGTGGAGAAGGCCATCCTCGCCTCTGACATAGGCATCAACCCCCAGAACGACGGGAGGGTGCTGAGACTGGCCTTCCCGCAGCTGACGGAGGAGCGCCGTGCGGAGCTTATAAAACAGGTTCACAAGTACACAGAGAGCGCCAAGGCGGCCGTGCGCAATGTGCGCCGGGATGCCCTGGAGAGGTTCAAGAAGCAGCAGAAGGCCTCCCAGCTCACGGAGGACGACCTTAAGCTGATGGAGAAGGATCTGCAGCAGATGACGGACGACTACACCAGGAAGATAGACGAGGTCACTGCGAAGAAGGAAAAAGAGCTGACGGTTATCTGAGGATGAAGCTTTTTGGGAAGAAAGGCGTGACGGGGCAGGATGAGGCGGCACTGCCCCGTCACATTGCCATCATAATGGACGGAAACGGCAGATGGGCAAAAAAACGCGGTCTGCCCAGAAGCGCGGGACACGCAGCGGGCGCTGAGACGTTCCGGCGCGTGGCCGCCCACTGCCGCGACATCGGAATTGAGTACCTGACCTGCTACGCCTTCTCCACGGAGAACTGGAAGCGCCCCAAGGAGGAGGTAGACGGCATCATGGATCTTCTGGGGAAGTATCTCAGGGAGGCCATAGATTCCATGCAGAAGGAGCAGGTGAAGATACGGTTCTGGGGGGATATTGGAGCTCTCACGCCTCAGCTTCGGGAGCTTGCAGCCGAAACTGAGCGGCTGTCGGACAGCATAGACAGCCGCACACAGGTGAATCTTTGCGTAAACTACGGGGCCAGGGACGAGATAGTGAGGGCCGCCAAGCGCTGGGTGCTGGACCCTGACCCGCCTGAGCTCACCGCGGAGACGTTTTCGCGGTATCTGTACTCAGCCGGGGTTCCGGACCCGGACCTTGTCATAAGGCCCAGCGGGGAGATAAGAATATCCAACTTTCTCCTGTGGCAGTCGGCCTACGCGGAATTTTATTTTACGGATGTGCTGTGGCCGGATTTTGACGACAGGGAGCTGGACAGGGCCCTGAGGGCCTACTCAAGACGGGACAGACGCTTTGGCAGCGCGAAAGGATAGGGGTATGCTGGGAACGAGAGTTATCATGGCGGCAGTGCTGATAGCGCTGCTGCTGGCGCTGGCGCTGTGGCTGCCGGCGTGGTGTGTGACGCCTGTTGTGGCGTTCCTTGCGGTGGTGGGCGCGTGGGAGCTCATGCGCACTGTCGGCAAGGCTGGGAGATGGAAGATGCTTGCCCTGTGGCCCATGATCACCGCCGCTCTGATCCCCGTGGGCACGGGACTTGGATTTGCAGAGCTTGCTGTGAGGGTGTCCATGCTCTTTCTCATGGTGACGCTCTTTTCAATGGCCGTCTTCACCTATGGGCACGACCGGCAGGTGCCGTTTTCAAGCGTGCTTGCAGGCATCTTTGCGGGGCTCATAATCCCGGTTTGCCTTTCGTCTTTAATCTCCTTAAGGGGGGAGGAGCGCGGCGGGCTGCTCCTCATAATGGCCTTTGTCATAACAGCTGTCTCCGACACCGGCGGGTATTTCGGGGGCATGTTCTTCGGAAAGCACAAGGGTGTGCTGAGGGCCAGTCCCAACAAATCCCTGGAGGGCTTCATCGGCAGCTTCATTGCGGGGATAGTGGGGATTCTGCTCTATGGATTCATACTGGACAGGGCCGCCGGCATAGAGGTTAACTACTGGCTCCTGGCCCTGTACGCCGCACTGGGAAACGTGACGACTCAGATAGGCGATCTGGCCTTCTCGGTCATAAAGCGGCAGCACGGCATAAAGGACTACGGCAACCTCATACCAGGTCACGGGGGCGTGCTGGACAGGTTTGACAGCATCATCTTCACAGGCCCCCTTGTGTATCTTCTGGTGACATATTTTCCCGCGCTTGGATGAAATACTGTAAGGAGGAATAAAATGGGCGAGGATGGGAACAACATGGAGGGGCGGCTCACCGTCTTGGGCTCCACAGGCTCCATAGGCCGTCAGACGCTGGAGGTGGCGGAGAAGCTTGGAATAGGTGTAGCAGCGCTTGCGGGCGGGAGAAATGTGGAGCTCATGGAGTTGCAGGCCCGGCAATTCAAGCCTAAGCTTGTGGCCCTTCAGGATGATTCTGCCGCCGCGGATCTTATGGTGCGCCTCAGGGACACGGATGTAAAAGTGATCGGGGGCGAGCCCGGGGTGATCGCCGCAGCGGAGATTGACGGGGGGACGCTTGTGTCCGCGATAGTGGGAATTGCGGGCCTTATTCCGACGATGGCCGGCGTTAAGCGGGGCGACAGGAGAATTGCCCTTGCAAACAAGGAGACTCTCGTCTGCGCCGGCTCGCTTTTCATGAGCGCGGCAGCGGAGCACCGCTGTGAGATAATTCCGGTGGATTCGGAACATTCGGCCATATTTCAATGTCTGAAGGGGTGGAGCCGGAGGGAGGTCAGAAGGCTCATACTCACAGCCTCCGGCGGGCCGTTTTTAAATACCCCCCGCGAGGAGCTCGCCTCTGTCACAATCAGGAGCGCCCTCCGGCACCCCAACTGGGACATGGGCGCTAAGATAACGGTGGACTCGGCGACGATGATGAACAAGGGCCTTGAGGTCATGGAGGCGATGCACCTGTTCAACGTCCCGCCGGACAGGATAAAAGTAGTAGTACACCCGCAGAGTGTGGTTCACTCAGCGGTTGAGTTTGCGGACGGCGCTGTGATAGCGCAGATGGGCCTTCCGGACATGCGTCTGCCGATACAGCTGGCGCTCACCTATCCTCACAGGCTCCCGTCCCTCTCAGGGGAGCTGGATCTTGCGGGAACAGGGGCGCTCACATTCATGGAGCCGGATCTTGAGAAGTTTGACTGCCTCAGACTGGCCATGTCGGTGGCGGGCAGGACAGACGCCGCGCCCGTGGTGCTGAACTCCGCAAATGAGATCGCCGTCACGCTCTTTCTTGAGGGCAGGCTGAGCTTTACCGAGATAGGGGAGACCGTGGCGATGGCGTTGGAGGCGCTGGGGGGACAGCAGGCGGACACGGTCCCGGAGATCCTCCAGTGTGACCGGGAGACAAGACGGGCTGTTTTAAAAATGAAGGGACTGTTGTAATGTATATTCTCATAGCAATTCTGGCCTTCAGTATCCTGATAGCGGTACATGAGCTCGGCCATTTTGCGGCCGCGAAGGCCTTTGGCGTGAAGGTAAACGAGTATTCAATCGGCATGGGCCCCGCCATTTTAAAAAAGCGGTTCGGGGAGACGATGTAC
>CAYPMJ010000073.1:0-5360 GCA_964411785.1 uncultured Oscillospiraceae bacterium | reverse complement strand
TGCGGCTGCTGCCCATCGGCGGCTTCTGCACCATGGAGGGGGAGGACGACGACACCGGCGACGAGCGGGGCTTTGCAAGGCAGAGCGCCTGGAAGAGGGCGATCATCCTCGCAGCGGGGCCCTTCATGAACTTCCTGCTGGGCTTTCTCATAGTGCTCATCCTCTACTCCACAGCCAAAGGGTTTTACACGACGGGCGTGACCGAGGTCCTGCCGGACTCAAACGCGGCTGTGCAGGGCCTTGAGGCGGGGGACAGAATTGTGAAGCTTAACGGCCACTCCATAATGCTCCAGCGGGACGTCTCGCTCTTTCTGGAGCGCGCCACGAGCACCACGGTGGATCTCACGGTGGAGCGGGACGGCGAGCGCATTGACCTATCCATAGATCTCACGGAGTACCAGGATGAGCAGACGGGAGAGGACCGGCTGATGCTTGGAATCACCATGGGGGATGTGGAGGAGGCCACCGTCGCAGCAAAGCTAAGGTACGCCTGGCTTGAGTCCATAGGCTTTGTGAGGCTTGTGTGGCTGAGCCTTTCAGACCTTGTGCACGGGGCTGTGGGCCTTAAGGATATGTCGGGAGTTGTGGGCATCGTCACCGAGATAAACAGACAGGGTGAGACGGCCGCCTCAACGGCCATCGCCCTTGAGAACATAGCATACCTGTGCGCCTTCATAGCCGTGAACCTTGCGGTGATGAACATGCTGCCCATACCGGCCCTTGACGGGGGGAGGGTGTTCTTCCTGGTGGTGGGAGTGATACTTGAGAAGGTGTTCCGCAGAAGGCTCAATCCGCAGGTGGAGGCGTATATCCACGCGGCCGGCATGGTGCTGCTCCTGGGACTCATGGCGGTGCTGGTGGTGAGCGACATAATGAAGATAGTAAATTAGGGAGATCCGGCATGACAAGAAGGATAACGGTGGGCGGAGTACCCATAGGCGGCGGAGCCGGGGTGACGGTTCAGTCCATGTGCAATACGAGAACTTCTGACGTTGAGGCCACACTGGGGCAGATAGAGCGCCTTGCCGCGGCAGGGTGCGACATTGTCCGTGTGGCGGTGCCTGACACAGAGTCCGCTTTGGCGCTTTGCGAGATTAAAAGGCGAAGCTCCATCCCCCTTGTGGCGGATATACATTTTGATTACAGGCTGGCGCTTCAGGCCCTTGACGGAGGCGTCGACAAGATACGGCTGAACCCCGGGAACATAGGCGGGCAGGACAGGGTGAGGGAGGTCGCAAGGGCCTGCGAGGCGAGGGGTGTGCCCATAAGGATCGGGGTAAATTCCGGATCCCTTGAGCGAAGGCTCCTTGAAAAGTACAATGGCCCGACGCCCAGGGCGCTTGCGGAGAGCGCCATAGACAACGCGCGGCTTCTGGAGGACGTGGGCTTCGGGGATATCTGCATCTCCGTTAAGTCCTCCTGCGTCAGAACCACCATAGAGGCCAACGTCATACTGTCTGAGGAGACCGACTACCCGCTGCATCTTGGCGTTACGGAGGCGGGGACGGAGTACATGGGGACCATAAGCTCGGCGGTGGGCATAGGCTCGCTTCTGACCCGGGGCATAGGGGACACCATAAGGGTGTCCCTGACTGCCGACCCTGAGCGGGAGGTCGAAGCCGGGATAGCAATACTCAGAGCCGCCGGGCTGAGATCCGGAGGCGTTCGGATAATCTCCTGTCCCACCTGCGGCAGGACGCAGATAGATCTTGTGTCCCTGGCCCACGAGGTGGAGAGGCGGCTGCAGGGCTGCGGGAGGGACATAACGGTGGCTGTCATGGGCTGCGCCGTAAACGGGCCCGGAGAGGCGCGGGAGGCGGATTTCGGAGTTGCGGGGGGCAGCGGCGAGGGAATACTGTTCAAGCACGGTGAGATTGTCTGCAAGCTGCCCTATGAGAAGCTGGCGGACGGACTTCTGGAGCTTATTAAGAGCAAGGGGGATTAAGAGCGGTATGCCTTCAGAAAACCCAATACCACTTCTGGAGATGTTTCCGACCTGCGCAAAGAGGGAGAATCTCGGCGGTGCGCTGGACAACGCGCAGGTCATGGGAGCGACGGTGGAGAGAGCCAGCCGTACCATGAAGCTAAGGGTGAAGTTTGATTCCTACGTGCCGCCGATAACAATAACGATGCTGGAGAGCAGCATATCTGCGGAGTTCGGCCTTAAGCGGACGGAGATAACGGCAATCTTCCCGCAGGAGAGGGCGGCAGTTAAAAAAGAGAAGAGCAGTGCCGGCGCAGTCATCTTCGGAAAGCTGTTCAGGGGACCTGTGACGCCCATGGGGGAGCTCACGCTGGACTCGGGCCGCGTGACTGTGACAGGCAAGGTCTTCGCCGTGGCCAGCAAGGAGGTGAAGGGCGGCGCGCTTGTTCTGCGGTTTGACATGACAGACGGGACGGGCTCTGTGAGGGTGTCGCGCTTCATAAGCGCCGACAGGGAGGACTGGCAGAGGGGAGCCAGGACCATAAGCGAGGGGATGAACCTCACAGTCTCGGGGAGCATGAACCTTAACCAGTATGACGGGGAGATACTTGAGCCCGTGGGAGCGGCTAAAGCTTCGCCAAAGGAGCAGCGGCAGGACAGGGCGCCTCAGAAGCGCGTGGAGCTTCATCTTCACACGAAGATGTCGGCCATGGACGCCACAACCGACACCGGCGAGGCGGTGAGACGCGCCATAGCCTGGGGTCACCCGGCGATAGCCATAACGGACCACGGGGTTTGCCAGTCGTTTCCCGACGCCATGAAGGCGGCCGGCGACAGGATAAAGGTGCTGTACGGCGTCGAGGGCTACTACACAAACGACGTTGACGACAGAACCGTCGTCACAGGCGTGGGTGACGGGCCGGCAGACGGGGACTATGTGGCCTTCGACCTTGAGACCACGGGCTTAAGCTCAGTGCGGGACACGATAACGGAGATAGGCGCAGTTAAATTCCACGACGGACGTGAGACAGAGCGCTTTCAGACCTTCGTGGACCCCGGGCGGCGGATTCCGGCGGACATAACAAGGCTCACGGGCATAACGGATGACATGGTCCGGGGCGCGCCCGACCAGGAGCGGGCGGTGAGGGCCTTTCTGGACTTTGCGGGGGGCCTCCCGCTTGCGGCGCACAACGCCTCCTTCGACATAGGCTTCATAGACGAGGCGTGCCGCAGATACGGCATCAGCTTTGACCCGCTCTATATTGACACTCTGACGCTGTCGCAGGATATGCTGCCGGACATGCGCAGCCACAAGCTGGACCTTGTGGCGGGCAGACTGGGACTGCCGGAGTTTAATCACCACAGGGCGTCGGACGATGCGCTGACCTGCGGGCTCATTCTGGCTTCGCTGCTCTTGCAGCTTCGCGGCGAGGGCGTCGAGACCATCTCACAGATCGACGGACACCTCGGCCCGGGCCGCCGGGAGTATCTGAAGTCCAGGCGCTTCAGGCCCCAGCACATAGTAGTCATAGCCAGAACCCAGGCTGGGATCAAGAATCTGTACAAAATTGTTTCGAAAAGTCACCTTGAGTACTTCAGGCGCAATCCCATCATGCCAAAGAGCCTCCTTGAGAAGTACAGGGATGGACTTCTCATAGGCTCTGCCTGTGAGGCGGGCGAGGTCTTCCAGTCCGTCGTCGACCACAGGTGCCGCGCCGAGCAGCGCAGGCTGGCTGCGTTCTATGACTACCTGGAGATCCAGCCGATCTGCAACAACCGGTTCATGCTCACCGGCGAGAGGCCCCGGGCGCAGGACGAGGAGGAGCTGAGGGACTTTAACCGGCGCGTGGTGGAGCTGGCGCGGGAGCTGGGAAAGCCGGCGGTGGCCACGGGGGATGTGCACTTTCTGGACCCTGAGGACGAGATATTCAGGCATGTGCTTCTGACGGCAAAGGATTTTGAGGACGGGGATAAGCCGCTGCCGCTGTATTTTCGCACCACGGATGAGATGCTCGGCGAATTTCAGTATCTTGGTGAGGAGACGGCAAGGGAGGTCGTCATAACAAACCCCAACAAAATAGCCGACATGTGCGACGTCGTAAGGCCGCTGCCTCCCGCTGGGAAGCTCTTCGCCCCGAAAATTGAAAACTCCGACCAGCAGCTTAAGGACCTGGTCTATGGGAAGATGCACGCGCTCTATGGGGAGAACCCCCCGAAGATAGTCGCATCCCGTGTGGAGCAGGAGCTCCACGACATCCTCTCAAGGCATTACGACGTAATATACATGTCCGCACAGAAGCTTGTCCAGGATTCGCTGGAGCACGGGTATCTCGTGGGCTCGCGGGGGAGCGTGGGCTCCTCGATTGTGGCGTTCATGGCGGGCATAACGGAGGTGAACTCCCTCCCACCCCACTACAGGTGCCCTAAATGCAAGAACGCTGAGTTCATAACGGACGGGAGCTTCGGCTGCGGGGCTGATATGCCGGACAGGGTGTGCCCTGTCTGCGGCACGAAATACTTAAAGGACGGCTTTGACATACCCTTTGAGACGTTCCTGGGCTTTGACGGGGACAAGGTGCCGGACATAGACCTCAACTTCTCCGGGGAGTACCAGGGCAATGCCCACAGGTACACAACCGAGCTATTCGGGGCCGATCACGTGTTCCGGGCCGGGACCATAGGCGGCGTTGCGGAGAAGACGGCCTACGGGTATGTGAAGAAGTACCTGGAGGTCACAGGCAGAACGGTGAACAAGGCCGAGGAGGCCAGGCTTGCGCTGGGCTGCGTGGGCGTCAAGCGCACCACGGGACAGCACCCGGGCGGGCTTGTGGTGATACCGCAGGACATGGAGATAGAGGACTTCTGCCCTGTGCAGCACCCTGCGGATGACGAGGGGTCGGATATAATAACGACCCATTTTGAGTACCACTGCATGGAGGAGAACCTGCTGAAGCTGGACGAGCTGGGACACGATGACCCCACCATGATCCGCATGCTGGAGGATATGACCGGCGTCGACGCAAGGCAGATACCCCTTGACGACCCTGAGACGATGGGGATCTTCAAGTCGCCCGCGCCGCTGGGGCTCGATGACGGGGACCCGGTGATAGGAAAGACCGGGACCATAGGGATACCGGAGTTCGGAACCGGGTTCACAAGGCAGATGCTGGTGGACACGCAGCCGGACAGATTTGATACGCTGGTGCGCCTCTCCGGCTTCTCCCACGGGACGGATGTGTGGCTTGGCAATGCCCAGGACCTAATCCGCTCGGGGACAGCCACGGTTGATGAGACGGTGGGGTGCCGTGACGACATAATGCTGACGCTTATCGCCAGAGGCATGGAGCCTAAGCTGGCGTTTAAGATAATGGAGGCGGTGCGGAAGGGGAAGGTCAAGAAGAGCGGCTTTCAGGAGGGCTGGGTGGAGAGCATGAAG